>CAKUXU010000017.1 GCA_934700635.1 uncultured Eubacteriales bacterium
ATATTTTACACTCTTTGAAAGTGCATCTTGGACCATTCCGAACCAAACTGCAAGAACTACAAAGTTCATTCCGAAAATTGTTGGCGAAATGTATTCACCGTAAAGAACTATTAAGAAGAATGTTCCGCCAAGTAAGCCTAAAATAGATACAGGAATCATTGCTGCTGTTTTCCATTTTGCTTTTCTTAAAATGTTTTGACCTACGAAAGAAGCAACTATAGTTAAAATACCTGTAAGCATTGAAAGGTTTGCCATCATATCTGTATATTCTACAGGATTTGAGAACTGTGTTTTCATGTATTTTTTCCAAATTACTTCGAAGAAGTTAATTGCAACACCATAAGCAATAACGATTACACAGATTAAGAGCAAATAGCGGGATTTGCCAAGCATTTTAATGCCATCCATAACTCCAACTTTTTCTTTTTTCTTTTTGGATTTAACTTGGGTTGGATCATATAAAGTAGGATCTTTAAGAACTACGGCATTAATGTACCAGTACATAGCCATTGTAGCAATACCAAATGCTACGCATCCGCCAATAAGAATGTAGATGTATAAATCATTTGCTCTGAACATTTTAGGAATTGCTTTAAGAAGTCCACCTGAACAAATAGCACCAATATTTCCAACAATTGCGTAAAGACCAAAGAATCTTTTAACTTCATTTTTCATTGTTACTTGATATGCAAATTGCCAGAAAAGTGAAGAAATTGCCATTGTTCCCCAAAGCTCTGAAAGAACATAGAATAAAGTAATGGACCAGTTAGTTATACATGGAATAATCCAGTGAAAGAATGCCGGCCATGAAGCTTGCATAGCTTTAACGGTACTTTCACCTGGGTGAATCATTGAACGACACGGGAACAGCACTGTTATAAACAATACATAGAAAACCATAAATGCAGAAATCATTATGTAGAATGTTTTTTGGAATCCGAATTTGTTAAGAAGTGCTGCATACACTATAACTAATAGGAAAGCCATTGGCATAACAAACCAAAGTTTAAGCTGAGGAACTAACTCTGTTCCCCCACAAACGGTGTAATACTGAACTAATGTATCTTTTAAGTCCCTAACCATTGTGTAAACAAATAAAATAAAGAACATCAAGAAGCTCATTGGTAAAAACTTTTTCATCTCATGAGCATGTATTGGCCACAGTAAAGACTGCAATTTGCCAAATTCCGGTTGTTTTCCGGTGGTTTGAGTCGAATCGCTCATTAAAAATCTTCTCCTTACATTAAATAAATAACCGCAATAAAGCGTATGCTGACCTTGTATTTTGCCGTTTTTCAGTCACCACCTTTTTTCATTTACAGACAAATTTAATATTTACAAGATGACATGCACACCCTATATCCGTTTCACATATTAATATTACCATATAATTCAATTTTTTGCTACAAGAAATTTTTAACATATTTAAATATTATAATATATTACATGTCAACAAAAAATATTCAAGTATATATTGTGTAAATTTCTGAAATTTTAAATTTATATTTACTTATCTAAACAAATTTTGTATTCTTTAAAATAAGAAGATTTAATTTTTTAGTATTCTTTAGAATTATTTTCTTGCAATTACAAAAGAAATTTGGTATCATATTTGAATGCGGAAGATTTAAAAAGAAAAATCTTTCAAATAAAAAATAAAGTCATATAAAGTGAGGAGAAATAATTATGGCAAAATGTCAACTTTGCAGCAAAGCTGTATCCTTTGGAATAAAGGTTTCACATTCTCATAGACGTTCAAACAAAATGTGGAAACCAAACGTTAGAAGAGTAAAAGCAGTTGTAAACGGTACTCCGAAACATATTTATGTTTGTACTCGTTGCATGCGCTCAGGAAAATCTTCTATCAGTGCATAATTTGAAGTTTAAGGTAATTTAAATGAAATTTACTGAAACCTCAAATGAAATCAAATTGCAAAATCCGAAAAATTTTGACCTCGGTCAGACTCTTGACTGTGGTCAATGTTTTCGTTTTGAAAAATTAAATGAGAAAAGGTATAAAATAATAGCTTTTGGAAAAGTTCTTACCTTAAAGCAAGAAATAAACGAAATAATATTTGAAAATACGACTTTTGAGGAATTTAATTCCATTTGGTTAAAATATTTTGATATCGATACAGATTATGAAAAAATTAAACTTTCCTTTCCGAAAAATAAATTTTTACAGGATGCATATGATTTTTGCCCAGGTATTAGAATTCTAAACCAAGATCCTTGGGAAACTTTATGTTCCTTTATAATTTCGCAAAATAATAATATCCCAAGAATAAAAAAGATCATTTCAAAGCTTTGTGAACTTTTCGGAGAAAAAATAGGTTTATCAAACTCAGATTTTTCTTTTCCTTCTGCCAAAACTATTTCGTCTCTCAGTATAGAAGATTTAGAGCCCATAAAATCCGGTTTTAGAGCGAAATATATAATAGATGCCGCTCAAAAAATAGAATCTAAAAAAATAGATCTAGATGAAATTTCAAAACTTTCACTCGAAGAAGCTCAAAAGTTACTTATGAATATAAATGGAGTAGGACCTAAAGTTTCTATGTGTGTTTTACTTTATGGATTTCATAAATTAAATGCTTTTCCTATGGATATCTGGATGAAAAAAGTTATGAACAATTATTTTGAAGGAAAAGATCCAAATTGGTTTGGTGAAAACTGCGGAATTGCTCAGCAATATTTATATCATTACAGCCGAATGAACGCCGACAAACTTTTTTAATTTCAAGTATTTTCAAAAAAACTTAAACCTATTTCATAATTTTGATTTATTTTTTCAAAAATATTTTCTATATAATTTTCTGTTTTCTCAAAAATCTGACTTTCTATGAAGTCTTTGGATTTAGTAAAAAATTCTAAAAGCTTGAATTTTATAATGTATTCTGTTTCATTTTCAACTATATCAAGTTCAGATTGACTAAGCACATCGCTTAGTTTTTCTCTTTCTTCTGCAGCAGGCAAACACATCGGAGGAAACATAACACACCACCAATTCTTTCCTTTTCCGCTTCCTATGGTTATTCTAAGTGCTTTATAAAATCCTGCGGGAAGAGTAGTTTCACGGTACTGCCTGATTTCAAAATACATTTTTTTAATTTCAGCTTTAACTTCATAATCAAAACCATTTTTTAAAACGGTTTCTCTTGCAACATTTTCTATTTCTTTTATATGTAAATTAACACTTTCTTCTGCTTTCAAAAGACCTCCATGCATATCGAAAGAATTTCCGAACTTATCTAAAATTTCATCTCTTACTTTAAGTTTAAGATCTTGATCATAAGAAAGATTTGAGTTTGCTATTATATGTAATCTTAAGACTTTGTCGCTTATACTTTCACATTTTTCTGAAAATCCTATCATCGAAAACATCACCGAAAATATAAATCCAAATATCAAAGCTTTTATTTTATTAGCGTTCAAATAAAAAATCCCCTTTCTTTATACAATTTCCAATGCATAAAGAAGTATGGGATCTTTTTTGTTGTTTTATTCAAAAAATTTTAAAAACTTCTGGAAGCTCCTCCTCCGCTAGCAGAACCTCCTCCTCCGGAAAATCCTCCGAAACCTCCTCCTGAATCATCACTTCCACCAAAGCCTCCCCAAAATCCACCATCATTAAAATCATTATCATCAATTAATTCTGGGTGTCTTTTTCTACGGAAAAACGGCACAATACCTCCAAAAATAACAACAAGTACTAATACGGCTATTCCTAAAGCTATACCGTCATCATTTTCTTCAGAAGTATTTTGGCACTCGCTTACAACGCTTGAAACTTCAGTCGGCATTTCAAGATTATATTCAGAATAGACTTCACTCATCAAAGCAGAATAAACATTTTTTATTCCTGTGTCCCAATCATCATTCTTAAAATAAGGCACACTGTATTCATCTAAAAATCTGCCTGCTTTAGAGTCATTAATCCTTCCTTCAAGACCAGTTCCTACTTCAACCTTTACTTTGCGGTCATTAATAGAAAGTAAGATAAGTAATCCATTATTTAAATCCTTGTCTCCTATTTTCCAGGATCTGAAAAGCTCAAGTGAAAAATCATCTAAATCCTTGCCATCAAGTGAATTTACAGTAACAACAACTACTTGAGCTTTAGTTTTTTCACAAAGATCAGCACTGTTGTCCAAAATATATTTTTTGGTTTCACTACTTAAAACATTTGCAAAGTCATTTATATAGAATTCGGAAGTAGGATTAATTTCGGAAGCAAATACATTAATGCAAATTAAAAAGAGAAAAAATATTAAAAAAGTTAAAAGAAAACGATTTAAATTCTTAAGCAATCAACTTCCTCCTTTTAGTTAAAATTCACCTGCGGAGTTTGTGATGCATTTTGATCTGCTTCAAAACGTTCTGCTTCGGCAAATCCACACATACCTGCAATTAATGAATTTGGAAACATTTTTATAGACTTATTATATCCCTGAACAGCTTCATTGTAATCTTTTCTGGCTGTTGCGATACGATTTTCAGTTCCTTCTAAATTGTCCATTAATGTAGTAAACTGAGTATCAGCTTTTAAATCAGGATAATTTTCTACTACAACCATAAGCTTACTTACAGCGCTTGAAAGTTCTGAATCTGCACTTGCCTTGGAAGAAACCGTTGAAGCTGATGCAAGTTTAGAACGAGAATTTGCTATTTCATCTAAAATTTGAGATTCATGAGACGTATATCCTTTAACTGTATTTACTATATTGGGAATTAAATTTGATCTCCTTTGAAGCTGAACATCTATATCTGAGTATTTGCTGTCAACATTTTCTTTTAAAGAAACTAAATTATTGTATGATCCAACACCCCAAAATCCAAGAATTAAAACAATTGCTAAAACACATATTCCAAAAATACCCCAACCTGAAATTTTTTTCATAAAAAACACTCCTTATTAAAAATTTTATTCTTCTGAGCTTACAACTACATATGCAGAATCAGATTTATTTTCAAATTTAACACTGTAAGCCTTAATTTCATAAACTCCTTCTTTAGAAGGTGCTGTGTAAAGTCCATTATTATCAATGGTACCGGATCCATTTTCCGCCATTCCCCATCTGACTTCTTGACTTATTGCTCCTTCAATATGAGCTTCAAATCTCACTTTTTCAAGCGGTTTTACTCTTGTAGTATTCGGTGTTATAACAACCCGAACATTTTCATCTATTACAAGATCTTCTTCCTCTTCATTTATTTGTGCCGGTCTAAATGCCCACCACCTTACATCAACCGCTTGAGCCATTGTTTTTTCTAAAAGTTTTACACCTAATTTTACAGTTCCTTTTTCCGAATTCACAATCGCTCCGATGCTAACATTAGGAGCAGATATTGAAATTTCTTCCTTGTTAAAAATACTTTTGTCACCAAAAACAAGCAATCCTTTTTCATCATTCATATAGTTAGCGCTGTTATCAATAGCAGTAACAAGTGCGATTTTTCCCTCTCCGAGTCCATGAACAAATTCATAAGAATAATATGATTTTCCCGGTTTAGGATTAAATCCAAGATTAATTCTTTCAATACCCGTTACTATATTATCGTCTTGAGATTCAGGTAAATCAACAACTTGCGGAACTGTTTCGGTAATTTCTTTTTCGTCTTTTAATGACTTATTTTTAATTTCTGTTTTGTCATCAATGTTTGAAAGCAAACTAATAAGTTCGTTACTGTAAAGATACTGTCTAAACGGATGCTTTTCAATGCTTTCTATAAAATAAGTAAGTTGATTTGTGACTATATGAAGTTTTGCAATATAAATATATTTGTCACTAACTTTTTCCATGAGTTCATTAAAGTTCTTAGAATAATAATCGTGAACAACAATTTCTTTGATAGGTGTAGTGCTTATAGTTACAGGACATTCAAAATCATTTTCAAGCGTAAATTCATCTTTTCCGATTTTCAATTTAAAGTTTTCTTTTTTTATAAATACTTTAGACGTTGCATCCGTAACAGCATCACACTGAATATAATAATCTCTGCGAAATGTTTTATACGTTGAAATTTCTGTTTCTTGATAATTAATATTAAGAGAATCCTCGCCTTGCAAAGTTTTGAAAAATTCTCCGCCTATATCAAAGGAATAGTTCACTGGAGCTTCAATATTTTCTTTTTCAAAAATAACAGAAATCTTTAAAAGCTTCGAAGGATTTACGTACTTACCTATTTCTAAGCTTATCCTTACACCATTTTTCTCATAAAGTTTTTCTGAATTAAATACTAAGCTATCCAATTTAAGATTTTCAACATCAGGTTTTTCCGGCGTTAAAAACAATTCATAACCTTCGGATATACGATTGTATTCTTCGTTTACTCCACCCGATGTTCCAGAACCTGCAACAGAAAAGGTAGTTTCTTCAAGACTTTCTGCATACTTGATACAGAGATACAAAATGCCTTTATCTTTATTTTCTTCAAAACCTTTTATAACATTAAGTCTTCTTACATAAGGTTCTGAAACAACAATTTCATTCCCCATATAATCAAGTGCCATACCTGCTTCAAGAGAAAAAGTTTTATTGTCAACAAGTATAACATCAAGACCTGAAACTATTCCGCTACCGTTTAGCATTTTATTTCCGAGACGCCTTTTAGAATTAAAGTACGATTGCTCTGTTTCAAAATCCCGAACAGTCATAAGTTTTCCGAAAAAATAATTATTTCTTTCACAAGAGTAATATTGCTTGTTGTCCATCATTAATTCTCCTTTTCCATCATTTTATTTTCAGATGATATAAAAAGATTATTGGTATCTCTTTGCTTTAAATCCAACGCTAGATTTTCATTCTTCGTAATAAATGAATTCATACCTATATAGCAGTGATTATCAAGATAAATTTGATCAGTTAAAATAACTAAATTGCATATAGAATCAACAGGTTTAACACTATTTATTATTTTCAAAAGCTCCACATAGGTTTCGGTGTCTTTAACATGAGCTTGAGGAATTAAAACTGTAAAAATATATCCATTATCACCATAAAGTCTTTCTACAACATCTTTTTGTTTATAATAATACATATTTTCTTTAACGTCAAATTGTTCGATAATAATAGGTTCTATTCCTATATACTCACGCACTATTTTAGCAACCGCTTTTTTTGTTCCTTTCATTTTATATATCTTAACGGATTCTTTTATAAGTTTTCTAAGTCTTTTCTCGCCCCAGATAGAAGCATCTTCAATAGAAAGCCAACTTGCAATCCAATTTAAAAAATCTTTACTAGTTCTATCTGCATCGAATTTGAGAGCTACACAATCTATTTCATCTTCAATATCAACATACACAGACTGAAATATTCCTAAAAATCTTGCTAAAAATGAATCTTCTTTTTCACCTTTACGATATATTTCAGGGAGGTAATCAATAAAGCTTACTCTCGGAAATTCAAGTTTAAGAGAATTTATAAATGACAATTCATTTTCATAACTGACTATTTCAAGGCAAATCCATAAATATCTTCCTTTAAATTCATATAAAAGAATATCGGTTGGACTTTCATATGATTTCGCACCTATAAAATCAAAAAGATCTATTTTTCTTCCTATGTCTATAGAATCATCTTCAAGGTATTCATTTATGTCTCCGATTAAAGATTTATTTCTTTCTTTTTCCGGAAGTCTTACTTCGGGAGTATCACTCGCATAAATTTTAATTTTATAGCTTGCACTTCCCGGTAAAACAACATTTAATCTTAATCGATGCCAAATTGTTCCCATTTGAAGACTGTCAAAAGGTTTTGAAATGTATACCCCGCTGTCACCGTCTTTACTTCTGAAAACTAAGCTGTCGTCTTTAAAATCCAAATTTTTTAAAATTCCACTTTGAATCCAATCACTTTTTCTGTTGAGTATAAAATATTTTGCTCCAGATGCCAAAAATCTTCACCTCCT
The DNA here is from genome assembly GCA_934700635.1 of uncultured Eubacteriales bacterium. Taxonomy (GTDB): domain Bacteria; phylum Bacillota; class Clostridia; order Oscillospirales; family Acutalibacteraceae; genus UMGS1491. The sequence goes on from CAKUXU010000017.1 coordinate 7,915, forward strand.
AACTACCATAAATCTCTGAACTTCTAACAAAACTGAAATCGATTTTTTCAACGTAATAAACGGAATTAGGCAGTACTTCTATATCTTCCGAAATATTTTTTTTACTGTTTTTTGAAGACGATGTCAGACTGAGTTTATTAAGACTGCAAACATATTTAAGTCTGTCGATCATTCCAAATAAATCTCCAAAATGAAGAGTTTTACCCATTTCTTGATTCAAGTCTTTTATAAATCTCTTTATTTCCTTTTCTATCAATCCATCTTCTATCCTGTAAGAAGAATCAACAACTATAACTCCACCGATAATCAACCCTACATATTCCGGTCCAACGATTTTGACTTTTGTGTTTATAAGTCTATATTTTTCAAGGTGATTCATTATATTTTTTTCAAAACTTTTAGGAAGAGAAGGTCCGACTTTTCTATTCCATCTAACAGCTATAGTAACACAATTTTGATTTAAAGTATTTTCCTGAGGCATATAATTCGGAAGGACCTTCACATTACTGAACATAAGCCCAGGAGTACTTTTTACTATATTTTCATAATCTTTAACGGTGACTGCTCTTTCGGGATTACTGAAAATTTCTGCTGCTCTTGCTGCACCTTGCAAAAGTGTTTCTTCTTCTCTTCCTCCAGTAGCTTCGGCGATCTGTTTTATCAAGCAATTTTTAAAACAAATATTTTCGCTTATAACTTCATTTATAGAGTCTTCTCTCGCATTAGAATTTGATCCAAACGTTTCTTTCAGACCACAAATAACTATATTGTCTGTTCCTTTTCTCGGTGCCATTCCATGCTCATGATCTCCAAACATTATTACTCCTGAATTTTTATTATAAACGTAATGACGATCATATTTTGAAGAAGAGAAAAAATTATCAACTCTTTTCCATTTGTAAAACACTTCTTTGTCTTCAACGTTTTCAGAAATCATTATTTCAAGTCCGTCAAGCAGTATGTTTTCAAAGCTTATATTCATACTTTGACCCGAAATACTTGTAGCACTTCCAAGAATCATTTTATTTTTTAATCCTTTTGAATAAGAAACCAACATAATCACTTCATCACTGTGCTTATGAACTTTAATTTCATTCCATATACCATTTAAATCTAAAATAGTTTCTCCTTTATCTATTTTAGTTTTCACAGTAGGAATATTTGTTTTTATCCATCCACCATGCTTTTTATAATAAACTTCACTTTCCCCATAAAGTGGAAGATTTTCTCGCAATTTTACAGTCCTATTGGTGAGTATATCCTCTTTTTTTATTATTATATTTTGGCATTTTGTGTCATTTTGAACTACCCTGAAAACATTTGGTAAAATAGAATCAATTCTAGGTGGATAATCGTATTCGTTATATTCAAGTGTTGCCCGAATTTTATACTGCTCTGAAACCGGCAATGATTTACCTTTTATTCTTAACTTAGTAATTCCCGAGAAAAGAAAATTATATGTTTCATCATTTACTACTTCTATTTCATGCCATCCTATCTTTCCGTTTTCCTGACCATAATACTCCCATTTAACTTTTGCCATGCTTTCAAACTTATCAGTGCTTTTTATAGGATTTCTCTTAAGTCCTTTACTTACATAAACAGAAAAATAAATGTTAATCACAGACTGTGAAGGAAGCGGCGAATCAAAATTTACAGTAAAACATCTTCCGTTTTTTCTATTATTATCGATTGATTTTCCAAAAAGGAAAAAATATTTTTTCCCGTCAAATCTATAATATTCCTCTTCCGAAGGATATTCAGGATTTTCAAATACAATACTTAGTATTTTAGACTTTATTAAAGCTTGCTGATACAAATTTTCAAAAATCATCGCTTTGGACTTCCATTTAGTTCTTATCGGAAGCTCTATATCATTTTCAAGGTTTGAAACTTGAACCAGAGCCTCAGAGCCTTTATTTGATTTTAAAGAGACATCTAAAAGATCTAAAAATTTTACTTTTACTGAATCTGAAATTTTATTTAAATACTCATGCTGAACAAACTTTAGCCACGAAAAGAGTTCAACAAGCGTAATTCCCGGATCAGATTCTTGAAAGTTTGTCCATTTATCGCTTTGATAAAGAATTTGATTTTTAGATTCTTCAAATATTTCTTCCGCAGTAGTATCATTAAGATCATTTATATCTATCATATGTAATCACCTCCTTATTCCACAACAATATTTATCTCCGGTGTACCACAAATGGGCACTACAAATTTTTTGGTTTTTACAAGCTCAAAATCAATTTCTTTACTTCCTTCGCTTGTAATTAAATTTGTAAATATATTAACGTTTTTTATCCATTTTATATTTGGGACGGTTTTTATATAGTTATATATAAATTCTTTACGTGGAAATTTTCCTATAAGCCACCCTTTACCAGAAAAATTTCCTGTTACAGGATTTAAAAATTTTTTAAGCCTAGATTCTATTCCACTATAAACTCCTTGGTAGAAATTGAAATCTTCGATAACAACGTCTATACTCACTGAAGTTTCAACATATTCAACTTCAAATATTTTAAGTCTAGTTGACCTTGCAAGTGTTGCAGGAGCTTTTTCGTCCATGAATTCCCAAATTCTTTTTTTAATTCCTTGAAATTTCTCATATCCTTGCATATAAACTCTCGGTAACACTGCTATAGAGGTAGTTCCCAATGAACGATTGCCATATTCATCAACGTGTGAAAGACATTTTACTTTATAAATATTTCTGTCATTAAAGCAAATCGAGTCTTCAAAATCTTTAAGGGAAACCAGTCGATTACCTCCTGAAATTTGACTAAACATTCTGCCGGCTGCACTATCAATTGTTTCCATATCAACTCCACCCATAACAGGTGAAGGATTATAAACTTTATCTACATGAGAAATAGAAGTAACAAAATCTTGTATTCTATTTTCTTCAACATTTCCTGTACTACCGTTACAAACAGAATATTTTATTTTAATGCTTTCATTATATTTAGCAGGTGGAATTTTACCTTTACGACCATCTCCGAATAAAATTTCTCCTTTTGGATAATCAACTTCGTAAACTCTGTCGTTCATCGAAAAAGATAGAACATTCGGCACTGCTTTCCATTTTATCCAAAGTTTCTCTAATTTTCCAAGCTCATCATACTCAGCAACAGCTTCTTTATTTCCTTTTTTTAAAAACTCTTCTTGTTCTTTAGCAGTTAACTCATTCATTTCGTCGACCCAAACTTCAACACTTGCAACATTAGAGCGTGAAAGTTTACAAAGTTTGTTTTCTTCATTTTTTTCTATCGAAAAATATTCTGGAGATAAAGTATTTTTTTGAATTATTCTAACGGCATTGAATTTTATGTCGTTTATGATAGGTCTTGAAGTTATAGCTTCTTTTGAATATTTCCCGTTGGGATTTACTATTCTAATAAAATATCCTTTTTCTCCAAATATAGTTTCTTCTTCAAAATCGTCCTTACCTATCATAGTTACCGTTTCACTATGCGACAAATCATCCGTTGCATCCATTACGTCCACATGTTTCCAAGAAGGAATTCCCTTTTGACTTTTAGCAAGATATTCCCACTTTATAGGAGGATTAAATCTATGCATACCGTCTTTAATATCTACAAAAAGCCTTATAATTCCATGAGTTAAGGGTTTACTTAAACAAATATACATAGCAGGATTTAAGCAAAGGTTATTTTTTAAAAGATTATTTACTCCTTTATCTGAAAGATTTATTTTTTTCAAAGACAAATCGGATTTAACAACCACATTTTCAAATGAATGATCTTTATTGCCGTAATCGTAATGAATTTCCACTCTGTGAATATAAGGAGTTATATAATTTGCGTAAAAATCAAATCTATTATTCATTTTAGATATCCCAGCTCTTATAAAAGTACCAGTTACAGCTCCTATTGCTATGCTTTCAATATCATCAGGGCAAACAAACTTAAAAGTTCTTCTTGATTCAGATTCATTTGTTGCCGTAAAAAATTTAGTAGCATTTTCATCTGTTTCAAGTCTTGACCAACCTATACCATTCCAGTATTCCCAACTAATTTCATCTATTTTAATATCTTGAGGCTTCATAGAAGCAAAATCAGACTCATTCATTATGGATTTATAATTTGTTCCCGGCATTTGAGTATTTGTTTCAACTTTAATAAATTGTACATCAGCTGAAACGGTGATTGTTGCACCCTTTTTGGTAAAAGCCTCGTCGCATTTAACTGTAAATTTACTGTACATATCATATCTTTCACCAAATGGAAAGAAATCTTTTTCAGAAAGTTGAGTTTCATCACAAAGTAAACTGTCAGGACTTATTTTATCCGAGATGGCATAATATTTTACAGAGGTTACCATAATTGAATCTTCAGGAACTTTTTTGAATCTACATCTTATATATCTTGATTTTTTATTCATCAAAGTGGAAATTTCACTTTTACCTTGGAATTTGACCCTAACAAAATTTTCATCATAGACGGAAAAATCGGCTTTTTCCCAATTTTCACCCTTTTTATATTCCCAAAAAACATTTTCTTTATCCGAAAATGCATCAATTAAACCTTTTTCTCCTTTAGCCGAAAGAGAATTATAAAATCGAAACAGTATATCAGTATCAGACATATCAAAAATTATACTGTCCTCAAAATATATTTCATGTGACTGCAAGTTTTCAGAAAGTATACTGTCAAATATTCTGAAAGGTTTAATTTCATTTTTGTTTTCTTCTTCACATTTGTATAAAAGTCCAATAAAATCCGATTGTCCGTCAGTTGTATAAATTGATTTTATACTTGTATCTATAGCCGTGAGCGGATCAGTAGTTTCATATATTGTCATACCGTCTTCTGTATCAGCTGAAGCAAAAAGTCCCATACCCTTATCTATATAAACTCCTTTATCACTGCCAGAAGCTTCAACAACAACCATTCCTGAAGCAGGAGAAGCCGGGCGAAGTTTAGTTCCAAGCATATTTAAAAATGTTAAATAGTAATTGTAAACTGTTTTATTGTAACGATTTATAGTCCCCTCTGTCATTTTGGCAAATGTTTTGGCAAGTACCACACCAAAATCAGAGCTACCGCTGTCAAAATTCCATTCGGGTGTATACTGTTTGGCAAGAAATTTAATTTCATTTAGTATGTCCTCGGAATTTCTACCATCGAGTTTTGGTAATTCACTCATAATTTACGGCAAAATATTTTCAAAAAATCATTCTGCCCGGTTCACATCCTTTCACAAGAGTCGGCATCTAAACATTATTCTTTGTCATTAGCATCTATTCTGGTTGTTACTCTTTCTTGAGTAGGTTCTATATCGGTAATATAATCTATGCCAGCTTCCACGATAGAAACAGGTCCTGGGGTGGCTCTTACTGAAACATTCATATCTTCAATATGACTTTCCCACATTCTTAAAGAAGAGTTTATCGAATCTTTCAAGGTAGATATAAATTGAGGATCAACAATTTCAAACATAAATGCTCGCAGATCTGTTCCAAACTGAGGTACTATTTTTCTTTCTCTTTTTTGAGTTTCAAGTATTAATTTAACAGACTGTTTAATATTTTCATTGTCTTCAACAGTAC
>CAKUXU010000018.1 GCA_934700635.1 uncultured Eubacteriales bacterium
CTATAAGGACAAACTTTTAAGAATGGCTGCTGAATATGAAAATTTTAGAAAGCGAAGCGAAAAAGAAAAAGAAACTATTTACTCAGATGCCATTTCCTTTACGGTTATGAGTATTTTACCAATTGCAGATAGTTTAGAAGCTGCTCTTAGTTCTTCTGAAAACCAAAATGAAGAATATAAAAAAGGAATAAAACTTTTGAAAGATCAATTTGAAAAAGCTTTAAAAACATTAAAAGTGGAATCTTTCGGAGAAGTTGGAGAAAAGTTTGATCCAAGTATTCATAATGCTATATCCCATATAGAGGAGGAATCAGACAAAGAAAGTGAAATATCAAAAGTATTTCAAAAAGGATATAAATCAAGTACGCGTGTAATACGCCATGCTATGGTCCAGGTAACAAATTAAATTTAATAAATTAGTATATTAGGAGGAAAAATATATGTCAAAAATAATAGGTATTGATTTAGGTACTACAAACTCATGTGTTTCAGTAATTGAAGGCGGTGAAGCCGTTGTTATCCCTAATGCCGAAGGTGCAAGAACAACCCCATCTGTTGTTGCTTTTTCGAAAACAGGTGAAAGAATGGTTGGTCAAGTTGCAAAACGCCAAGCTATAACCAATCCAGAAAGAACAATAAGCTCTATAAAAAGAGAAATGGGAACTTCTCATAAAGTTACTATTGATGGAAAATCTTATACGCCTCAAGAAATTTCAGCAATGATTCTCCAAAAACTTAAAGCTGATGCAGAAAGCTATATAGGAAGTAAAGTAACTGAAGCAGTTATAACTGTTCCTGCATATTTCACAGATGCTCAGCGTCAGGCAACAAAGGACGCAGGAAAAATAGCGGGTCTCGATGTTAAACGTATAATAAATGAGCCTACAGCAGCTGCTCTTTCTTACGGAATAGATAAGGAAAACGATCAAAAAGTGCTTGTTTATGATTTAGGCGGCGGTACTTTCGACGTTTCTATAATCGAAATGGGTGAAGGTGTACAAGAAGTTTTAGCAACAGCAGGAAATAACCACCTCGGTGGAGACGATTTCGATGCAAGAATAGTTGATTATTTAGTTTCATCTTTTAAATCCGAAACCGGTGTTGATCTTAAATCCGATAAAATGGCAATGCAAAGACTTAAAGAAGCCGCTGAAAAAGCTAAAATTGAACTTTCTGGCATGACTTCAGCAAACATCAACCTTCCGTTTATTACAGCTGATGCAACAGGCCCAAAACACCTTGACATAACTTTGACAAGAGCTAAGTTCAACGAACTTACTGCAGATCTCGTAGAAAATACAATGATTCCTGTTCGTCAAGCTCTTAAAGATTCAGGACTTGAAATTTCTGCAATAGATAAAGTTTTAATGGTTGGAGGTTCTTCAAGAATTCCTGCTGTTCAAGAAGCAGTTAAAAATTTAATTGGTAAAGATCCATTTAAGGGTATTAATCCTGATGAATGTGTTGCTATCGGTGCAGCTCTTCAAGGTGGCGTTTTAGGAGGAGATGTTAAAGGTCTTTTACTTCTCGATGTTACTCCGCTTTCTTTAGGAATTGAAACAATGGGTGGAGTTATGACAAAAATTATTGAAAGAAATACAACTATTCCTACAAAGAAGAGTCAAGTATTTTCTACAGCAGCAGACGGTCAAACCCAAGTTGAAATAAATGTTTTACAAGGTGAACGTGAATTTGCAAGAGATAATAAACAACTTGGACTTTTCAGACTTGATGGTATAGCTCCTGCTCCAAGAGGAATACCACAAATTGAAGTTACATTTGATATCGATGCAAATGGTATAGTAAACGTTTCTGCTAAAGACAGAGGAACAGGTAAAGAACAACACATTACAATTACTTCGGGCGGAAATATGTCTAAAGAAGACATAGAAAGAGCTGTTCAAGATGCTGAAAAGTATGCTGAAGAAGATAAAAAACGCCGTGAAGAAGTAGATACCAAAAATGAAGCAGAAAATATGTGCTACGCAGTTGAAAAACTTTTGAAAGATAACGAAGGAAAAATCGATTCTGCAGATAAAGATTCTTTAGAAAGTAAAGTAAATAGCTTAAAAGAAAAAATCAAGTCTGGGGATTCAGCTGCAATAAAGAGCGAGATGGAAGAGCTTCAAAAGAGTATGTATGAAGTTTCTACAAAACTTTATCAGAGTGCTTCCGCAAATCAAGCGGCTCAAGGAGGAAATCCTTCTGAAAATGCTCAAAATTCAAATTCAGCAAATGGCGAAAATGTTTACAATGCAGATTATAAAGATGTAGATCCCGAACAAAATAAATAATTTTAAATTAAAGTCCCCCTTCATTGCCTAAGGGCGATAAGGGGGCAAAAATAATTTTTAAGAGGGTGAAGAGTTGCCTGAAAAAAGAGATTATTATGATGTCTTGGGAGTCAGTAAAGGGGCTTCGGAAGACGAAATAAAAAAAGCATACAGAAAGCTTGCAAAAAAATATCATCCTGATTTAAATCCAGGAGATAAAACCGCAGAGCAAAAATTCAAGGAAGTCGGCGAAGCTTATGATGTTTTGTCTGACAAATCAAAGCGTAGCAGATATGATCAATTTGGCCATGCAGGTACCGACCCGAATTATGGTGGCGGAAGCAGTGGAGGATACAGTTATTATTCAGAGAGTCCTTTTGGATCAGATATTGATCTTGGTGATATATTCGGAAGCTTTTTCGGTGGATTCGGTGGTGGCAGAACAAGACGTGATGGAAATGCTCCCAGAAGAGGTTCCGATGTCGAAATAACAGTTAATATTTCCTTTTTGGAAGCAGCTAAAGGATGCAAAAAGAAAATTTCTTACAGTAACATAGATACATGTAAAAAATGTAGTGGTTCTGGGGCAAGACCTGGTACTTCTCCTAAGACATGTAGTGTTTGCGGTGGAAGAGGTCAAGTTACTGTTAACCAACGAACTCCTTTTGGAATGATGCAAACAACACGCACTTGTGACAGTTGTCATGGAAGCGGTAAAATCATAGACTCTCCATGCGCGGACTGCGGTGGAAATGGAAGAATTCGTTCAAATAAGGAAATTGAAGTTAACATACCTGCAGGTATAAGCAATAACCAAATTTTAAATGTCAGTGGAAAAGGAGATGCTGGAAGAAACGGCGGAGAAAATGGGGATTTACATCTTTACATAAATGTTGCTCCTCACCCTGTTTTTGAGCGTAAAGATTATGATGTTTGGTGCGAAATACCAATAACATTTACCCAAGCAGCACTCGGAGCTGATGTTGTAGTACCTACAATTGACGGTAAAGTAGAATGTCATATACATGAAGGTACCCAAACAGGAGATGTATTTAAACTTAAAGGAAAAGGTATACCTAAACTTCACGGAAGAGGTCAGGGCGATGAGTTTGTAAAAGTGCATATTGAAGTGCCTAAGAATTTGACGTCTTATCAGAGAAAAGCCCTAAATGAGTTTGAAAAAACTTTAACAGAAAAAAACTATCAAAAAAGGAAATCCTTCTTTGATAGAATAAAGAATTTATTTGATTAAACAAACATCAAATCTTTCGAATCCATGATATAGTGCGTTTTACACCATTACGTATAGATTTGGCTATTCCTATGTTTGCTACAATAGCACCTTCAATAATTCCCCGTCCTATTTTATAGGTTATAACGGGTGGACTTCTCTTAATAATTGATCTGACAAGTAATCCACCTGAAATGTTGTTGAGTTCTTCATCTGAAAGATTGACATGTTTTTCAATAGCTTCATTGATATTATCTGCTAAAACTTTCAATTCATCGTCTGTAACAGTTATTCCCTCGCTTTTAAATAAAGCTTTTACTTCATCAGTTGATGTGCATTCTAAAATTTTTTTCATGAATTCACTATCACCTACAAGTTTATTAAATTTATCCATAGTTATCACCTTCCTATATTATTTTAACAACAATAAATAGTATATAATACACAAATAGATTTGTCAAATGCTAATTAAAATGTCTTTATTAACAATTTCGTATTGCAAAGTCATATAGTATGAATATAGTTGACATTTTTATAAAAAAGTGCTAAGAATTGGGTAAGTGTAATAAATTAAAAATATATATATAAAAATATAAATAATATAATTGACTATTCAATATAATTTAATTAGAATAGGAAGGGTAAACAATTTATTGGGAGGATTACAATGGACGAAAATTTTTCATCTGATATTATTACTTTAGTTGATGATGAGGGAATAGAAAGAGAGTTTGAAGTTCTTGATACTATAGAAAACTCTCATGGTAAATTTTATGCTTTAATGCCGAACTTTAAACTTCCTGAAGAAGAGTTAAACAGTGAAGAAACTTATTTCATATTCGAAATGATTGAAGAAAACGGCGAAGAGCAATTGGTTGAAGTTGATAATGATGAACTTCTAGATGAACTTTCTGATGAGTTCGAAAAAAGACTGGGAGCTATATAACCGTTTAAATTTTGATTTTTCTGCTTAATTCGCGGACTGTGTCCATATAACCCTACAAGATTTAATAGGGAGTTTGATATCGTTTAGGATTGCAGGCCTTCTTTGTTATATAAGTAAAGGAAGCGTGAATACTCGATAAAAACACCCACCTGCTGATTGTGGCAGGTTATTTAGGGCACGATACGATTAAGCGGATTTTTTATAAGTCCTTTTTTATTAAAAATAAATTAAGTTTAAATTTAAACGAAAATACATTACTGAAAATCTTGTGCTTTATCTGTTGATTTTTAGCAATATTTATAGTAAAATGACAAGGGTTTTTAGAATTTTGGAGGTAAAACAGTTGTTACCGATTTTAGCAGATATAGGAATTATATTTATTTTTGCAACATCTGTTGTTGTAGGATTTAAAAATGGTGTTTTAAAATCTTTTTTATTGTTTGTAGGTTTTGTAATTTCATGGTGTTTTTCAGTTTACATAGCTAAATTTTTATCATATAGCTTATATTATGATTTGATATCGCCATACATATCAAGAAGTATTGAAAAATTTGTATATGGCAATGCAAATGAAATGATTTTTGGTGGTTTGTCCGATTTTATTTTTGCTGTTCTTCACAATTATGGAATAACACCGGAAAAAATTACTCATATTATAAATAGTGTAAGCAAAGAAAAATTGCCAAATGAAATTTCAAAAATTTTAATGCCAGGAATTATAGAAATTTTAAAACCCGTATTTTCAGGCATGGTTTTTGCTATTTTAGGTTTAACTGGGAGAATATGCATAAGAAAAATTTTAAGTCTTTTAAGATTTAAAACACTTAGTTTTATAGATAGAGTAATTGGTGCAATTTTCGGGGCATTTAAAGGATATGTTGCTGTTTTGGTATGTTTATGTATAATAAGAATGCTTGTCCCTTTTATTCCTTCAAATAACCCAGTTAGTGAATTTATTGGTAAAGCTAACAACTCAACTTTGATTTTCAAGAAAATGTATAATGACAATATACTATATACTTTTATTAAGAAAGTTTAAAAAATAGGAGGCTTAAAATCAAGAATGAATAAAAACATTTATGAAAATTTAACTGTTCCGAATATTCTTTCCTTTTTAAGGATATTGATTTTAGTGCCTTTTGTTTTATTTGTAAATAATAACAATTACATCGGCGGAGGAGTAATACTGATTTTATCTGGACTTACAGATTTGCTTGATGGATTTATAGCTAGGAAATTTAATCAAATAACTCGTTTGGGAGAAATGCTTGATCCAACTGCCGATAAATTGACTTTGATGACCGTTATGATATGTGCAAGCATGAAATTTCCGAGGATTTTTCCATTTATGGCACTTTTAGCTTTAAAGGAAATTTTAATGCTTGTTGCTGGGGCGATTTTACTGAAAAATAAAAAAGATCCTCCTGCATCAAAATGGTATGGAAAAGTTTCTACGGTTGTTTTTTATATTTCAATAACGACAATAATAGTAATAAAAGCTATTTGGGAAGTTGATATTGAGATTTTGGATATTTTCCTTATGTCGATCACTTCTGTTTGTATGCTTTATGCTTTAGGTGGATATTTTAGAATTTTTGTTTCGCTGATGAAAAGTAAAAATATAAATTAATTAAATTTTAAGGGGTATTAATATGCTATGTTCAAGGTGTAAAAAAAGAGCAGCAATATTTTTTATGTCTCTTGGCGTAAACGGGAAGGGAGAAGGTCTTTGTGAGCAATGCGCACAAGAACTAGGTACTGGACCAATTAAAGACATAATAGAAAAAATGGGTGTTTCTGAAGAAGATTTTCTTAGTATTCAAGGAAAACTGGCAGATGCTTTTCAATCGAAAAATCAAGAAGTTTCCGAAGATACTGATTCGCAACCTTTAGTAAAAAATCTTTTTTCAAGCCTTATTTTTCCTGGTAAAGAAAACATTTTTGATGAAAATGAAAATACGGATAAAAAAGGGGATAAATCCTCCAAAAAATCAAAAAGAAAGTATTTAAATCTTTATTGCTCAAATTTGACTGGTAAAGCCAAGGACGGAAAACTCGACAGAGTAATAGGGCGGGATGAAGAAATAAATAGGACTATTCAAATCCTTTGCAGAAGAACTAAAAATAATCCCTGCTTAATAGGTGAGCCGGGTGTAGGTAAGACGGCTATTGCCGAAGGCCTTGCAATTAGAATTGAAGAAGAAAAAGTTCCTTATTCAATGAAAAATAAAGAAATTTATCTTCTGGATCTAGCCGCTTTAGTTGCGGGTACTCAATTTAGAGGTCAATTTGAAAGCAGAATTAAAGGTCTCGTGGAAGAAGTAAAAGAAAATGGAAATATTATATTATTTATAGATGAAATTCATAATTTAGTAGGAGCAGGAGACTCAGAAGGATCTATGAGTGCCGCAAATATTTTGAAGCCAGCACTTTCTAGAGGAGAAATCCAAGTTATAGGTGCAACTACTTTTGAAGAATACAGAAAACATATAGAAAAAGACAGCGCTTTAGAAAGACGTTTTCAACCTATTAAAGTTGAGGAGCCTTCTTTATCTAAAACTGTTGATATTCTAATAGGTATTAAAGATTATTATGAAAATCATCATAGAGTAAAAATTTCGGATAGAATCATAAAAAGTTTAACAATGCTTTCTGAAAGATATATTACCGATAGATTTTTACCGGATAAGGCAATAGATTTAATGGATGAATCATGCACGTATGCTTCTTTACACAGCAAAGCTTTGATTTCTTACGATAAAAAAGTTTCTGAAAGAGAAAAACTAAAAAAAGAAGAAGAAAAACTTCTGGCTTCGGGGGAAAACCAGCAAACAGATTATGAGAGACTTGCAAAAGTACGTTTCGAAATCGCAAAACTGGATGAAGAAATAGAAAAAATAAAACCCGAAGCATTTAAAACAGTTGTTACTCATGATGATGTAGCAAAAGTTATACAACTTTGGACGGGGATTCCTTCTACTAAAATAGAAGAACAAGAATTTAGTAAACTTGAATTTTTAGAAGATGACTTGAAACGTAAAATTGTAGGTCAAGATGATGCAGTTAGCAAGGTAGTTTCGGCAATAAGAAGAAACAGGGTTCAAATAAGCCCAAGACGAAGACCAGCTTCGTTTATTTTCGCAGGACCTACAGGTGTAGGAAAAACGGAACTTGTTAAAGCTCTTGCAAATGAACTTGTTGATTCTCCCGATGCCTTATTAAGACTTGATATGTCGGAATATATGGAAAAACATTCATCTTCAAAAATAGTTGGATCACCTCCGGGATATGTCGGATATGATGAAGCAGGACAATTAACCGAAAAAGTTCGTCAAAGACCTTATAGCGTTATTCTTTTTGATGAAATCGAGAAAGCTCATCCTGATGTTATGAATATACTCCTTCAAGTTTTGGATGAAGGTAGAATTACCGATTCTCATGGAAGAATAGTTAATTTTGAAAATACTGTTATAGTTATGACTTCAAATGCAGGAAGCAGCAAATCAAATGATGCTTTAGGATTTGGAAAAAGTCAAAATACGTTCTCAAAAGAGAAGACTTTGAAGGCACTTAGAGAGTTTTTAAAACCGGAATTTCTAAGTCGTCTTGATGAAATAATAGTGTTTAACAATTTAACAGAGGAAGATTTTAAAAATATAGCTAAAATTATGCTCGATGAATATGTAAATTCTTTAGCTGAGCATAATATTAAATTCAGCTATGATGAAAAATCGCTGGAAGTTTTAGCTAAAAAATCTTTTGGTGGTAAAAGTGGAGCAAGAGATTTAAGAAACCTTATACGTAAAGAAATAGAAGATAAACTTTCAATAATGATAATAAAAAATGGTGGATTTGATATAGGAGATATCTTCCTTACCGCTATCGATGATAAACTTGAGATTAAAGTTTCAAAATAATTTGGAAGGATTGCTGACAGATATATGAAATGCCCATATTGCAGCTATGAAGATACAAAGGTTTTGGAGTCACGATGCGCCGATGATGGCTCAAGAGTTAGAAGAAGAAGAGCATGTGAAAATTGTGCTAAACGGTTTACTACTTATGAAGCGGTTGAACATATGCCTATTATGGTTGTAAAACGTGATGAATCAAGAGAACAGTTCAGTAGAAAGAAAATCTTTGATGGTATTTTTAAAGCATGTGAAAAAAGACCGGTTCCTATGGCTGAAATAGAGCAAATAGTTCAAAATATAGAATCCGAAGTAGATGCTTCTTTAGATCGTGAAGTTTCGTCGGCTATGATAGGTGACCTTTGTATGAGTGAGCTTAAAAAAAGAGATGAAGTGGCATATATAAGATTTGCCTCTGTGTATCGTGAATTTAAAGACGTCCATTCTTTTATGGAAGAGCTTGAAAATTTTTTGAATGAAAGAGATTAAAAATTAAAATTTATTTTCGGTAAGCATTTATTTGTAAAAAGTAAATGCTTATTTTTTAATTTTGAACATACTGCTTTTTTTATAATGAAAGTTTTGTATTTAATATTTAAAAAAATAAAAATAAGCAAAAATAAATAGGCTAATATAATGAATTTAAAATAATTTTGAATATACATATTGAAAAAAATTTTATTATATGATAACATGTTGATTGTAGGACGTTTAGCTCAGCTGGTAGAGCATTCGCTTGACGTGCGAAAGGTCAGCGGTTCGAGCCCGTTAACGTCCACCATTTTGCTCCTCAGTATTTTGAGGGGCAGTATTTTTTTGTAAGGAGAAAATAATGAATTTTAGCGTCTTGACATTTGGATGCAAGGTAAATCAAGGTGAAAGTGAAGATATAATTTCAAAAATGATATCTTTTGGCTATGAATTTCAAGGAAAGAAGTCATCGGATATAGTTATAATAAATTCTTGTAGTGTTACAGCGGAAAGCGACAGAAAATTAAGACAATGCATAAGAAAAATAAGAAAAGAAAACCCAAATGCTATTATTGTTTTGACTGGCTGTATGCCACAGGCTTTTCCTGAAATTGCACGTGGATTTTCGGAAGTTCAGATTGTTGTTGGGAATACAAATAAATTTGATATTCCTGAATTAATAGAAAATTATGTTAAAAATAAAGAAAAAAAATTTGAAGTTGAAGATATAAGAAAAATTTTTAAGTATAATGAAAACTTTTTTGTTTCACAGTCTAAAGAAAGATATAGAGCATTTCTTAAAATTGAAGACGGGTGTGACAGGTTTTGCTCCTATTGTATAATTCCTTACGCCAGAGGTAAAGTTAGATCTAAGCCTTTGCAAGAAATAAAAGAAAATATTTTACAATTATGTGAAAACAATTATAAAGAAATAGTTTTAACAGGAATAAATTTATCTTCTTATGGCAAAGATTTAAATTGTAGTCTTGAAGATGCAATTAAAGTAACGTGTGATTGCAAAAATGTTAAAAGAGTCCGGCTTGGATCCCTAGAACCTGATTTAATTACAGAAAACCTTTTAAATTATCTGTCGAAAGAAAATAAATTTTGTCCTCAATTTCATTTAGCTCTTCAAAGCGGAAGTAACAATGTATTAAAAAGAATGCGTCGCAGATATACAAGAGAACAGTATATAGATTTAGTTAATCTAATAAAAGAAAAGCTTCCTTTTGCTACCTTTACTACTGATATAATGGTTGGATTTCCTGGGGAAACAGAGGAAGATTTTATCGATACTCTTAATATTATAGAAGAAGTAGGATTTTTAAAAGTTCATGTTTTTCCTTATTCAGTACGTCCTGGTACTTTGGCAGCTGATTTTGATTTTCAAATCGATAAACATTTAAAAACCCAAAGAGTACAAAAAACGATTGACATTTCAAAGGAAACAAGTAGAATTATTTTGAGAAGTTTTATGAATTTTGATATGAATGTTCTTTATGAAAGTAAAGATGAAAACGGATTTTATAAGGGATATACTGAAAATTATATACCTTTAAAAAGCAAAAGTGATCAAGACATTAGTGGAAAAATTTTAAAAACTTCAATTATAAAATTACCGGAAGATGAAGATTTTTGTGTTGGTAAAATAATTTCTTGAAGAAAAGAGGTTTATGAATATTATGGAAAAAGACTTAGAAGGAATTAAAGAAACAAAAGATTTAAAGTTTGAAATAGAAAATCTTGAAGGACCGGTTTTAGTGGATGTTTTTGCATCATGGTGCGGACCCTGCAAAATGCTTGCACCAGTTATTGAAAAAATTCGTAAAAAATACGGTGAAAGTCTTGAAGTATTAAAAATAGATATTGATAAACATCAAGATATAGCAGAAGAGTACGAAATCAGATCTGTTCCTACACTTTTGTTTTTCTGTGAGAAAAAACTTTTAAGAAAAGAAGTAGGTTTTATGTCCGAAAGCCAAATTTGTAGCATAATTGATTCTGAACTTATGGTGAAAAATCAATGAAGGAAGATTTAAATATGACAGATTTAGCTATAATAGGGGCGGGTCCTGCAGGACTTACAGCTGCGATTTATGCATTAAGAGCGGGCATTAACGTTAAAATTTTTGAAAAAAATATTTATGGCGGTCAAACAGCTATAATTGATAGACTTGAAAACTATCCTGGTTTCGAAAGTATAAATGGTGTTGATTTTGCTAATCTGGTTTATAATCAAACTGAAAAACTAGGCGCTGAGTTTATATTTAGTAAGGTAGTTAAACTCGATTTGTTAGGGAATGAAAAATATATTTATACTGAAGATGGGAAAAAAGTTGCTTGCAAAGCGGTTTTAATATCAAATGGGCTTAAAAGAAGACATTTAGGTTGCAAAGGTGAAGCGGAATTTTCGGGTAAAGGTGTTTCTTACTGCGCTACTTGCGACGGAGCTTTTTTTAAATCAAAAAATGTATTAATTGTAGGTGGCGGCAATACAGCTTTAGAAGATGCTCTTTATCTTTCTAATATTTGTTCAAAGGTTACTATGATTGTTAGAAAAGATTGTTTCAGAGGAGAAAGTGTTTTAGCAGAAGAAGTTAAGAATAATTCAAAAATAGAAATAAAATTTTCTTCTCAATTAGAAGAAATTAAAGGGGAAAAATTTGTAAATTCAGCAATTATAAAAAATAAAGACGGAAATTTGAGTGAAATTTCTGTCGAAGGTGTTTTTATAGCTATAGGATATGAGCCTGACAAATCTCTTTATGAAAATCAAATTTTAACAGATGAACAGGGGTATTTTATAGCAGATGAAACATGTGAAACAAATTTACCCGGAGTATATGTTGCCGGTGACTGCAGAAAAAAACCTTTAAGACAAATAATAACCGCAGCCTCAGATGGAGCAGTTGCAGGGAATAAAGCAGCAGAATATATTTTAAGAATTTCTGCTAAAAAGTGAAAACTGAAAATAAAACGATTTGGTATCAAAGCAATTATTTTATAGTTTTTTGTTTTCTTTCTGTTGTTTTTATTCCTTTGGGTGTCTTTTTGGTTTGGAAATTCAAAGATTGGGAAATATGGTTAAAAACATTACTCACAGGGTTATTTGCAGTTTTGTTTGTGACTTCTCCGTTTATTGTTTTTAATATGGTTAAATCTTTTTACAACGGTAAAAAAGAAGAACCTATTTCAATAACCTCAGATGTTCCTAAAAAAAGCAGCACAGAGAGCGACTTAAATACTAAAGATAAAATTAAAAAAGAAAAATCAAGTAAAAAATCCGAGTCTAAAAAATCCAAAACTAAAAAGTCCGATAAAAAGGATACCTCCAAGGAAAAAGTAGTTTACATAACAAAATCAGGTAAAAAGTATCATAGTAAAAGTTCCTGCGGAAGAGGAAAATTTACTGCTATTGGTTTGGATGAAGCTCTAAGCAAGGGGTACTCACCTTGCAAAAAATGTTTTAAGTAACTTTAAATTTTATTGGTTGGAAGGTTGTAATTTTAAATGATGAATATACCCGAAGTGTTTGGAAGTATGGTATTTAGCGATGAGGTTATGAAAAAAAGACTTCCTCCTAATGTTTATGAAAGTTTAAGAAAGTCTATAGATCAAAATTCTTCGGTTGATAAACAAACAGGAGAAATCGTTGCACAGGTTATGAAAGATTGGGCTCTAGAAAAAGGAGCAACCCATTTTACTCATTGGTTTCAACCCTTAACAGAAGTCACCGCTGAAAAACATAACAGCTTTTTGGATTTTGCTTCTGATGGAACTGCTGAAATGAGCTTTTCTGTTAAGGAACTTATAAAAGGTGAATCGGATGCTTCTTCTTTTCCTTCTGGGGGGTTAAGAGCAACATTCGAAGCAAGAGGATATACTTCATGGGATCCGACTTCTTATGCATTTGTAAAAAACGCTTCACTTTATATACCGACATTTTTTTGTTCATATAGCGGTGAAGTTTTGGATGAAAAAACTCCGCTCCTTAAATCTATTTATGCTCTCAATAAACAGTCTCTCAGAATTTTGCGCATTTTAGGAAATGACAAAATAAGTAAAGTAGTTCCGACTATGGGAGCAGAACAAGAATATTTCTTAATAGACAGGGATATTTATAAAAAACGTAAAGATATTATTTTTTGCGGAAGGACTCTTTTCGGAGCACCTCCTGTTAAAGCGCAAGATCTTTCGGATCATTATTTCGGAGCTTTAAAGCCTAGAGTAATGTACTTTATGCAGGATTTAGACAAAGAACTTTGGAAGTTGGGTGTTCCTTCAAAGACAAAACATAATGAAGTTGCACCTTCTCAACATGAAGTTGCACAAATTCACGCTTATTCTAATCTTGCAACTGATCAAAATCATATTATAATGGAAGCTCTTAAGGTTACCGCTCAAAGACATAATTTAGTTTGCCTCTTGCATGAAATGCCTTTCGCAGGTATAAATG
>CAKUXU010000019.1 GCA_934700635.1 uncultured Eubacteriales bacterium
TTATGGCAGAGTACATAGGAGGTATTTGATCAATGCTACCTTTGAAATTAATTAAAATATTTTCCAGTTGTGACTTTGTTACATTTGACCCGTTTTGACTTAAAATTTTTCCATGCATATCCCATGTATCCGTTACAATCCCAAATTTGATTTTTGCAATATACTCTTTTTTATTTTCCGGTACAAAAATCTGAAATTTGGCAGTTGAACCTAAAAGGATTGGCAAAACACCTGTGGCCATAGGGTCTAAAGTTCCCATATGGCCTATTTTCTTCTCTCCGAGTTTTTTTCTCAATATAGCAATGATGTCAAATGAAGTGTAGTTTTGAGGTTTGTTTATTAAAATAATACCAACCATCTAGAAATCAAACTCCGTTTTTAAAGCTTCTATTATTTTAGATCTTACCTCTTCAAGAGGACCGCTTAAATTAAACCCCGCTGCTTTGAAATGGCCTCCGCCACCAAATAAAGACGCAAGTTTCGCGCCATTATAATTACCTATGGTTCTAACTGAAATTTTGTAATTTCCGTCGGGTTTTTCACGTATGGTAATACCAACGCAAACACCTTCTATTTTTACCGGTAATGAAGCTACACCTTCACATTCTTCATCTTTAATGTTGTTTTCTTCAAGTTCTTTTAATTTTATATATGTCAGAGCAACTTTTCCGTCAAAAACATATTCAATATTGCGATACAAAAGTTTTTCGAGAAGTAGTTGTTTTTTTGATTTAACAGTAAAAAGTCTTTCATTTAAACTTGAAATGCTAAGACCTAACTTCATAATATCTGCAGTTATTTGATGAGATTTATAAGTTGTATTTGAATATTTAAAACAACCAGTATCGCTTGATATACCGACGTAAATTCCTTCTGCCATTTGAGTATCTATATCTATACCGAGTTTTCTTATTATTTCATATATAATTTCGGTTGTTGCAGCTGCTGATGAATCAACATAGCTTATAGGAGCAAATCCTCGGTTTGACATGTGATGATCTATGCATAAATCAATATTTTCGGAATATTCCGAAAGTGAAGGGTGAATAAGCGAGCTGCTTGCAAGATCAACTGCTACTATATACATAGGTTTAAAATCTTGATCAGTTACATATTTTTTCATAAAAACAAATTTTTCTGGTATTCCATCTGCAATTTTAACTGCTGCTTTTTTACCGAGCTTTTGTAGAACACGGCATAGAACAAAAGATGATCCTAAAGCATCTCCGTCAGGATACATATGGGTTAAAATGTAAACGTTGTCTATACTCTTAATTACCTGTACTAACTTTTCCAAAGAATCCACTTTATATACATTCCTTTTTATCATTTACTTTTAAATCATTTATTTTCTTTAAAATTTCTGCACCTTGCTTTATTGAGTCCGTCGGTATAAAAACAAGACTCGGAATATACCTTAAAGACAACCGTTTACCAAGAGTACTTCTAATATGCCCTGAGGCAGATTGAAGGTATTTCGTAGCATTTTGAGCAGCCTCATAACCTTCAATCGCACTTATAAAAACCCTACAGCTTGAATTTTTTTCGGTAGTTTCGATTTTGGCTATTGAAATAAAACTTTTTTGAAGTCTAGGGTCTTTAAGTTCTCTAATTATGGCAGATATTTCTCTCTTTATATTTTCCGAGTTATGCTGTTTAGTATATCTCATTTTAAAATTCCTCCTAAAACGGCTTAGTCTCTATACTCTTCCATTATAAATGCTTCAAAAATATCTCCTATTTTTATGTCATTGAAATTTACAAGACCTATACCACATTCATAACCTTGCATAACTTCTTTAACGTCGTCTTTAAATCTTTTCAAAGAAGCAATTTCCGCTTCGACAATGACTATTCCGTCACGTACGACTCTTATTTTAGCAGACCTTGAAATTTTTCCGTTAAGCACATGGCAACCGGCAATTGTTCCAACACTTGAAATTTTATAGGTTTCGCGGCATTCGGCTCTTCCAAGCTGAACTTCTCTGAATTTCGGAGCAAGCATTCCTTTCATAGCGGCGGTTATTTCTTCTATACATTCGTAAATGACTCTGTAAAGACGTATTTCCGTACCCATACGTGATGCTATTTCTGCAGCAGCTGGCTCAGGTCTTACATTGAATCCTACAATAATTGCATTTGAGGCATTTGCAAGCATAACATCTGATTGATTTATTGCACCAACCGCTCCATGGATAACATTAACTCTTACTTCTGGGTTAGAAATCTTCTCTAAAGATTGACGAACTGCTTCAACAGATCCCTGAACATCACCTTTGACTATTATTTTTAATTCTTTTATATCTCCGAGCTGCATTTGGTCAAAGAGATTATCAAGAGTTACTTTATTTCTACTGTTGAAAATTGCTTCTTTTTGAGATAAGCGGCGTTGTTCCACCAATTGACGTGCAAGCTTTTCATTTGAAACAACATTCATAGTATCTCCACCGCTAGGGACCGTATCGAGACCTGTAATTTCAACAGGTACCGAAGGGCCAGCTTCTTTTATACGTTCACGTTTATCGTTTGCCATAGCGCGTACTCTTCCAACAGCTGTTCCGGCAACCAAAACATCTCCAACTCTTAAAGTTCCGTTTTGAACTAAAATAGTTGCAATAGGACCTCTGGTTTTATCGAGTCTTGCTTCTATTACAGTTCCCTTAGCTTTTCTGTTCGGATTTGCTTTAAGTTCTTTTACTTCAGCAACGAGAAGAACCATTTCAAGGAGTTCATCTATACCTTGACCTTTTTTAGCAGATACTTTTATACAAGGAACATTTCCACCCCATTCTTCTGGAACTATACCATGTTCAGTTAACTGCTGAAGTATTTTTTCTGGATTTGCACCTTCTTTATCCATTTTATTTATAGCAACAATAATAGAAACATTTGCTGCTTTTGCATGATTTATAGCTTCTATTGTTTGAGGTTTTATACCATCATCTGCTGCGACTACTAAAATAGCAATATCTGTGATTTGTGCCCCTCTTGCACGCATCGTTGTAAAAGCTTCGTGCCCCGGAGTATCAAGAAAAGTAATATCGTTACCATTCAAAGAAATTCTATATGCGCCTATATGCTGAGTAATTCCTCCTGCTTCTGTTGAAATTACATCTGCATGACGAATTGCATCCAAAAGAGAAGTCTTACCATGATCGACATGGCCCATTACAACAACAACAGGTGCTCTGGGAACTAAATCTTTTTCATTATCTTCATGGCTGTCTATTATCATTTCTTCTATGGAAATATTTTCTTCTTTTTCCACTTTAGCATGAAATTCCATTGCAACAATACTTGCGGTATCAAAATCTATGGTATCGTTTATAGATGCCATGACTCCCATAAGCATTAATTTTTTTATAACTTCAGCAGCCGTTGCTTTAAGTCTTGACGCAAGTTCACTTACAGTTATTTCATCTGGAATAGAAACAGTTAAAGGTTTGGCTTTTCTTTCTTGAGCTATACGGTTAAGCCTTTCGGACTCCGTTTCTCTTTTAGCACTTCTAAATTTGCCTTTTTGCTGAGATCTTTGGTTTATTTTTTGTTTTCTCGAAGATGCATTATCAGTTTTTATTTTTTCAGAAGCGATTCTGTCATATTTTTCATTGTATTTATCTATATTAACATTAACACTTCTTGTATTGACGACTATTTCATTTGATTCTTGGAAACTTGAATTTGCATCTGAGCTTCCTGTTAATATAATTTTATTTTTAAATTCTGATTTCGGAGCAACAGATTTTTTATTTTCTTTCAATTTTTCAGTTTTCTTAGAATCTGTAACTTTTTCTGATTTGGTTTTTTCTTCTTTATGAGAAAAATTAAAGTATTCGTCAAAACTTTTCAATTTATTTTTTTGAGTCATATGCTCAAAAATAATATTTAATTCTTCTTCTGTCAAACATGTCATATGTTTTTTTTCTTCGCCTAAATATTCTTTTAAAATATTTATTATTTCTTTACTTGAAATTCCAAAATCTTTTGCAACTTCGTGAACTCTATATTTTTTTACCATGTAATTCCTCCTAATGAGTTTAAATTTTTAGCATTTTTTCTTCTTGTATCATACTTTCGATTTTTTTTTCAAAATTTATATTTGAAATACCGATTATTCCGGATTTTTTTCCAAGTATAGAAAATATATCTTCCATCAAATAGTCTATAGTTTCTGTTTTTACATTGTACTTTGATGATATATACTTTATTTTATCTTTAGAAGTTTCAGAAATATCTTTAGTTAAAAGTACAAGCTTGATATTTTTCTTTTTTAAAATACCTTCTTTAACAGCATCCATTCCCAAACACAAACTTCCAGACTTTTTAGCAATACCCAAAAAAGATAAAAATTTATTATTGTTTGCCATAGATATTTATTTCCTTTTCTATTTCATCATAAATATTTTTATCTGCTTTACCGGAAAAAATTTTTTCTATGCGGTGGGATTTTTTAGCTTTTTTTAGGCAACTTTCATTTTTACATATATATGCACATCTCCCACCACTTTTATTTTTTCCATGTAAAATCGAAATTTTAGAAAATAAATCACTTTTTGGAGGTCTTAAAATCATAATAAATTCTTCTTTTCTATTTTTTTGACCACACGCGATACATTTTCTAAGTGGAATGTTTTTCAAATGTTTCATCTCCAAACTATTCATTCTCCGGATGAATATCGATCCGATAGCCTGTTAATCTTGCAGCTAATCTTACATTTTGACCATGATTTCCAATTGCAAGAGAAAGTTGGCTTTCGGGAACAACCACTTTGCAGCTTTCTGGGGAATCTTCATTTAACTGTACACTTAAAGTTTGAGCTGGTGCCAATGCGGATGCAATAAATTCTTCTGCATTTTCTTTGTATGCAACTAAATCTATTCTTTCTCCGCCAAGTTCTTTTGTAATTAAGTTTATTCTCTCTCTGTTTGGACCAATACATGAGCCTATGGCATCAACATTCGGATTATTACTAAAAAGAGCAACTTTGCTACGTGACCCAGCTTCTCTTGCTATGGCTTTTATTTCTACTGTTTTATCTGCTATTTCAGGTACTTCGCTTTCAAAAAGCTTTTTTAAGAAATTAGGATGTGCTCTTGAAATAAGTATTTTCGGACCTTTTTCTGTTGATTTGACTTCGGAAATATATACTCTTATATGGTCTCCTTCTTTTGCATTTTCATTTCCGACTTGTTCATTTTTTGGTAAAGTAGATTCGGCCTTTCCAATCCTAAGAGTGAAAGCTCCGGAAGTTTCATCTATTCTTTCTATCAGTGCTGTAGTTATAGTATTTTGTTTGTCCTGGAATTCCTGAGTAATTTGACTTTTTTCACCATCTTTGATTCCCTGACGAATAATATTTCTTGCTGTTTGAGCAGCAATTCTTCCAAATTCTTTTGTTTCAAGCTTTATTCCGATTTCATCGCCTATTTTTGATCCTTTTTTTATAGCTAAAGCATCTTTTAAAGAAATTTCTTTACCTGGATTTTCAACTTCATCAACTACTGTTTTTAATAAATTGACTTCAAAAAGGCCTTTGCCTTCATCAAAGTTCACCGTTACTTCTTCATTTCCACCATAATTATTTTTACAAGCAGTAACAATGGCTTTATTTATTTTTTCGAGCATAAAATCCATTGATATTCCTCGCTCTTTTTCAAGTGCTCTTAGTGCTTCAAAAATTTCGATACTCATTTTCTGTTTTCCTCCAATATTTTTAAGTTTATTTTTGATATATTTTTTCTTGGTATTTCTATTTTTTGAGAATCATGGTTTATAACTAAATTTTCTTTGTCAAAAAACAAAAGTTTTCCAGAAAGATTTTTTTCTCCTGTATTGTCGGATTTAAAAAGTTTTATATTTATGTCATGATTTATAAATTTTTCTAAATGGCTGTCTTTAGAAAGCTCTCTTTCAATTCCTGGAGAACATACTTCAAGAAAATATGACTGTTCAATCGGATCAAGAATTTCCAAAGGTTCATCGATTTTTCTGCTCATATTTTCACAATCTTCAAGACTCACGCCTTCCGGTTTATCTATAAATATTCTTAAATACCAATTCGGACCTTCCTTTAAAAATTTAACATCCCAAAGTTCAAGTCCGAGACTTTTTGCAATGGGAGTAGCAATTTCGCTTACAGCTTCAGATACAGATTTTTGAGTTTTAGACATTTAATCCCTCCAAAATATAGACAAAAGAGCGAGGCGCCTCCTCACTCTTTTTCTCGATAACAACAAATCCAAATCTTTTGTATTCTATCACAGACCAAATTTAAAAGTCAATATCCATTTGTTGACATTAAATGCTATATAATATTACTATTTTTGTACAACATGTTGATATTCACGTTTTTCTATACCATTATTAAATATATAAAAACATAAACACCAAAAATGCTTTATTTAATTATCTTTTCCGGGTGTATAATTTTAAAAGTCACCCGGATTAATTTTTTAACTTGAACTTTTTTCTAAAACCGCTCTTTCGTATACAGCTGTATCTGACAAATAAACTCTTTCGCACTTAACTACTCTATAAGACTCCGTAGAAGTTTTTATTAATGCATCGCTTGAACTCTCTGTTAAATTCACATCAGAAAAACCTATATACAAAAACTGTTCCTTGTTTTCAGAAGTTTGGTAATCCATATAAAGATAGCTTTGATAATCTGATCGAAGCGGTTGAATAATGGCTTTTGATTTTATACTATTAACAGTAATACTTTGACCAAATTGGTTTATAATATCTTTTGTTATATTTTTAATCATCAAAAGCAATCCTTTCAAAAACAAAGCCGTCATCTATAAGTAAATCAGAAATAGAGTTTTTCGCATCAAGCCACAATCTATATGCCATTTTTACAGATGTTCCAGGGTCTGATTTTACTTTTAACTCTCCTGCTGAAAAATACTCTGCTCCTGGAACAGCTGCTTTGTAAAGAACGTACTTGTACATTGCTAAAGCTGCAGCTGCAGTTTCAAGTCTTCTTAAATTTTCTTCTTTTTCTTCATCTACATTCTCTTTCAGATGTAATTTTATTTCATCTATGCTTTCTTGACATGTTGAAATCCATGGCGAAACTTCGGTGATTTCCAAGTTTGCAATTACTGAAAATTTTTCGATAACTGTTTCTATATTCAAACTAAAGCCTCCTTATTATATGTAATCCCTCTGATAAATCACAGAGGGATTAAAATGTTTGTTTATTTATTGTAGTTAAGAACTTTTACTGCGTCTTTGAATATTCTTGAAAATCCTGTGGTCATTGTTATACCAGCTCTTTCAAGCTGTTTGTCTATTACTTTATCGTAGTCAACTGTAACTCCACCGGACTGTACCATTTGAAGTGCGAAATCTTTATCAAAGCCTATAATTTTATAGTTTCCTACATCTTCGCATACGATCAATTTTGCACCCATAGGTGTAACTATATTACCTGTTCCTTGGAAATTAAGTCCTGCGGATGCATCTTTCATTTCGCTTAAAGAAAGTATATCGTTTATAACAGCACTTGAAGCAATCATGACATTTAATTTATAAGGTGCGAGTCCTTTCCAAAGCTCAAGTAAATGAGAGTAAGAAAGAGCAGGCGTGGTCGGAGTAGTTGCATAAGTTGCTTTAACTTCGGTTGCTGCACTGCTTCCAGTACCTAGTAATTCAGCGACTGCATCACTTAATTGTTCTTTTGCAATATCCATACCGATTTGTTTTAAAATAACTGCTATTACATCAAGATTTTGGAATCTCAATGCTTCATATGAAGAAGAAAGTAATCTGCCATGTTTTTTTAGAGATACCAAGCCTGAATTTTTAGTAACCTTTACATTTCTTAAGCTTTCTCCTTCTCCTATATATGTAGATGAAGATTCTTCTGTTGTAGAACTTACAGACCTATAATCAACACCTTGAATTTGTGTGTTTGCCGCAACTATTGAAGAAAGCATCTCTGATGAAGCTATGCCTTGATTTATTGCCCTTGAAAGAAATTCCGGGAAAAGTACTGCTGAATCTGCTGTGCTAAAAAATTTTTCGACCATGTCGCATCCAGGTCCGCTTACTTTAATGTCGAATCTTTTGAGCTGTCTTTGATAAGCATCAAGTCCTTCGAGGGGAGAACCTTTGTAATTTTCAGAAGGATCTAAACTTTCCAAAATATCTGTAAAACTTTTTCCGCCAATTCCATACATTCCTTTTTCGAGCTTTAATGAATCATAAAATGCCATTTTTAATTCCTCCGTAATTTTTTATATTTTAAATTGTAAATTTTGACCTATTGAGTTTTCTTCCTTTTCAGGTGTAAATTGAGGTTTTGCAGGAATTATTTGCGAAAGTTTGCTTTTAAAAGCTTTTCTTAAAGATTTAAGTTCATCAAAAGAAATTTTTTCGCATATTCCTTTAATCACGCTTAGTTCAAGTTCAGGCTGAATTATACCCGAAAGCTTAACAACTTCATTTTTTAACTCTTCGTGGTAAATTTCGCCGACTTTTGCTTTTTCTTTAAGAGATTTAAGAGTCAAGCAAAGTTTATTTGTTTCTTCTTCGGACATTTTTCCATATCCTTTGAATCCTAAACTTTTCATGATTTCTTCCAATTTTATCTCACCCCCTTTCAAGTAGTTTTTCTTGTAAGATTTTATTACCCCTGCTTCTCTTTGAGCAGGAACAGCTACAAATGACCATTCATATGCATCTAAAGGGTTATCAAGTATTGCATGGCATGTTTGAAAATTTCCGTTTACTTTGTATTTCATTCCTTTCACATGACTGCAAGGACCTTTTTTCATTTCAAAACCACATACGGAGCAAATCTTCTTTTCAACTCTGCATCCAACGCTGACTTCTTTTTTTATTCCCGAATCTATTTCAAGAATAATATTTTCATTTTTGCTGCATTTCGGCATGTATGCTTTAGCAATTAATCTTTTATATTGTTGACCCAAAGAGTTTTTCTTACCCTTGACATCTTCTAAAAAGCATTTAAAAATTCTTGCTGTTTGATTTTCGCTTTTTGGGTCATGATCTAAAATTCCTGTTTTACCCACATACATTTTTTCAAGCTTTTTAAGTGCTTCATCGGTAAATCTTTCATTGTCTCTATCTATTTCATTGTCGCAAAGCACAACCGAAAAAATATAAACCTCGTCTTTTGAGAAATTTCTTCTTGTAAGTTTGTTTACAAGCATTAATTCTTCTTCTGAATTTAAACTGCTTTTTAGTACATAACCGTCTTTCATGTTATCCCTCCGTAAATATTAAATTTCTTTTTCTGCAAGTCTTTTTTCTATTTCTTTTGCTTTAGCGGTTATAAGTCTTGTATTTGCAATTTGAAGTTGATCCTCAAGATTTACCTTGCTCCAGGATATCTGGTACTCAGTTTGGTAAGAATTTAGTCTTAACCATGTATCGCATATTTTATAAATAACAGAGTTAAGAATTCTTCTGTATGCTTCAATTTCACTTGTTAGAATCTCTGCTTGTTGGTTAGACATTGTTTCTGTTGAAGTCCAGCTAAGGCCAAGCAAAAATGGCGGTATTGAAAGTTTGCTAACGATTTGCTCAAGCATTTGTCTTACAGGAATTTGGCTGTCAAGAATCTGATTATCTGCACCGATTACTTTTATATCAACGTCTCCTATAGATATAAAATCTCTGGGTGGACCTCCTTCTTTCATAGCCTTACTCCATTCAGAAGCAATTTGAGCAGCACGTTCTCTTGAATAGGCTCTTTCATTTGCATCTGAAGAGGGCTTGTAAGTTACTGCAAACCTTATATTTCCGACTCTTTCCCAATTTGCTCCTATACTGTTAAAAATTTTAAGCAAAATATTACTCACAAACGGTAACCCTTTCATTACGGAATTTCCGTAAATGTGGCCGGGCTCCGGATTAAGACTGGAAACCAAAACAAGCTGCGGATATTTTATTTTTTGAGTAGATCCATCTTTTTTCTTTTGGTATATAACAAGATTTAACGGGCTTGATTTTGTGGTTAGAACAACATCAGAAAGACATGCATTATAAAGTGCTCTTATGGAGGTGCCTTCTGAATCAAGAACAATTTCGCCTATGGCGGTTCCATATGTAATAAGTTGATTTAAATGAGAGAGAATAAAATTGTTTGCACCAATTCCGCAAGAATTTACTTGTACTGAAGATAAAAAATTATTAATTTCATATTCTACTACAGGATCTTGGCAAACTATTTTAAACTCACCTGTCAAACGTACTATTTTTGATATAGCTGCATCAATAATTGGGACTGCTTCTTTTAAAGTTCTGTAAAGGCTTATTTCATGCTTTGAAATCGGCCTATATTTTTCCAAAGTTTCCAAAAAATTTGATGAACTTGTAGCCGACGGAGCTGTTTGAACAGCTATCGGTGATTCTTTTTTCTTTTTAAAAAAATTCACTTTTAATACTCCTTTTTATCTTTGAGCTGCAAATGCAAAAAATGGTTCATCTTCGGCAGAAAGAACAGTACTGACGAAATATCTTATATCATCCATTGCATGGTCATTTTCTTTGACCGGAGCGTCTCTTGATTTGGTATTTTGCCATCTGTAAAGCGAAAATTCTCTAATTGAATTCAAGCAATTTTTACATATTTTTATGTCCCCCCTTTTCAAAGCTACCGCTACCTGACTTATACCCTCATTAACATTGTTTTTTGCTGGAATAACTTTATATTTTCCTTCTTTTCTTATTAAAGTTATAAAACTCGCAGCTGAGGGGTCGACAGTTATGCAGTCTATGTTTTTACCATTAATCATTTGTGAAATAAATTTATAATGTTCTTCATCTGTTCTGCTTTCACCTTCTTTCCTGGAATCAAAATAATATTCATCTACTCTGTACCAAACGCCGTTAATATCGGCCCAAAGACCGCAAGAAGTAGGATTAACTATTCCGTAATCGCATGAAAGAGCATATCTTGACGGTTTTTCGGTTGGCAACTCATAAAAAAGATTTTGATTTGCCATATTTGGGTAAATCAAGCCTTCAACCGCTACCCATTTTCCCTCTATAAATCTTTGATAAAAAGTACCGCTATAAAGTTTTTTATATCTTTCTTTGAGTTCTGTTGAAAGAGAAGGATTATCATTCATAGTGAAATGAAGGTAAAGCGTTTTTCTTGTGTCTTTTTTTAAAATCCATTCTCTGTAAAACCAATGACCCGGATATTCGGGATTACAATTAAACCAAAATTTAGAGCCTGCAACCGAACATCTGGCAATAGCTTGTTCAACAAATGATTTTGGCATAAGTGCAACTTCATCGAATAAAACTCCAGAAAGTGTCATACCTTGTATAAGTGAAGCAGAAGATTCATCTTTTCCTCCAAAAAGGTAAAAATTATTTTCTTTACCGCAAAAATTTATCTTAACCACGTTTTCAGAAATTTTTTGTTTACATTTAAACCCTATACTATCAAGTATCGGCATTATCGGAACAATCAAATTTCTCCTTATTGATTTAATTGTTTTTCCGCAAATGGCAAAGCTTTTTTGATCGAATCTATAAAAGGACCAAAATATAAATGATAGCGACATACATAATGTTTTACCGCTTCTAATCGAGCCGTCACAAATTATGGCATCATAATTTTCATAAGGTGAATTTTTTACCCACCATGATAATGTCAAAAGTTGCTTTTCTGAAAAAGTTTCAAACTTCATTCATTCCTCCGAAACAATTTTTCCTGAGTTGCTAAACTTTTTTACACTTTCTTCCAAAACGCGGTAAAATGGATCTTTATTTTGAAAATTGTCGTTATCGATTTGTTCGAGCTTTTCAAGTGCACGGATTCTATCGAAAAACTTTATTTCCATTGCACCTTCTTTTGGTTTTTTAATTTCAGAAATATTAAATAAATCCATTTTATCTAAGTCTTCAGGTCGTAAATTTTCTGAAAAAAGAAGCTTTATAGAATCTGAAATGCTTCCAAATGCAAGACGTTCATATCCGATTGTTGCACGGTAAAATAAATTTTTTCTTTTTTCTTCATACATACTTTCAATTTTTTCTTTTATTTTTCTCTTTAATAAAAGCTCGGATGCTTTTTGGTGTGGCATCACTTTGTATCCTGACAGTCTTGCTGCTTCCGCTGCATTGCCTGTATTTATGTAATTTTGGCAAAACATAAGTTCTTTTTTTGTAAGCTCTTTAGATGAATTTTTCATTTTTTCCTCCTTGATTTTCCAAGTGTTCTTACATATCGGAATAAAACAATAAAATATTGCACAGATAAGGACAAATAAAATAAAAAAACATAAAATTTTTTTATTTTAGAATTTTATGTCTTACAAATTTATTTAATTTTAAATTTAATTTAATAAAATATTGACAATATAGAAAAATATTGTTTTAATAGTTTAAAATTGCAAAAAGGTAGCAATATAATGAAAAATAATCTAAAAAAAGTATTTTCGGTTTCTCTTTTATCACTCGGCGTTTTGTCATCAGTTCCATCTGCATTTTGTGCTCCGTTAAAAATTTTGAAAAATTACATATCGAAAGAGAATATTCTAATTTTAATCCAAACTTTTATATTGGATTTTTCGATAAAGAAATATATTTTGAGGTTTTAAAAGAAAATGGAGTTTTCGAAGAATCCGGATGGAAAAGAACACTAACTCGTGCTAACAAAAATGATATTTTTGCTGGCTATTATGTTAAATATAAAAATACTATGAACAATAATTAATAAAAAATAAAAAGCCATACTTAATGAGTATAGCTTTTTTATAATTCTATGCCTTTTCAAGTTTATAACGGTTATTGATTTTTTTCATGATCAAATCAAGTAGTTTGTTTGAATATATTCCTAAATTTTTATTTTTCTTTGCTTCCTTTAATATATTATATGCTTTTGAAGGATTTGTCTTTTTATCATCTACAATAGCTTTTTTAGCTTCTAAAATAGGTTCATACAGTCCTTCTC
>CAKUXU010000020.1 GCA_934700635.1 uncultured Eubacteriales bacterium
GTTGGCGCCTTCCTATTTTCCCAGGTTGCTTCCAACCAAGTATCTTCGGCATCGTCTAGCTTAACTACCGTGTTCGAGATGGGAACGGGTGTACCCTAGACATCATCAACACCAACATCTAAAGTATATATCATACTGCTTTGGTTGTCAATAGATTTTTTTATTTATTTTTAGTTTCTATATAAATCACAAAAAATATTTTAAAAATTAATTTTTTTAAGCACATTAACTATACAAGATATAAAAAAACCACTGAACTATCAGTGAATAAAAAAATATACAAATAAAAAAGTTGGCGCCTTCCTATTTTCCCAGGTTGCTTCCAACCAAGTATCTTCGGCATCGTCTAGCTTAACTACCGTGTTCGATATGGGAACGGGTGTACCCTAGACATCATCAACACCAACATCTAAAGTATATATCATACTGCTTTGGTTGTCAAGAAAAAATTTAATTATCTACTTTTTGAATAAATATTTTTTATATTTTTTTATATTATAATGAAATATTTCCAAGTAAAGGCGTTTGAAAAATAATTTTGAATATAATTATGAAATATTGTAATATAAGTACATATATGAAAAAATTAAAATTTATCCTTAAAATTTTGAAAGTGAAAGATATATTCCATTTTTAGACTAAATAATACTTGTAATATCAAAAAATACAATAGTAAAACAGGAAATTTCATTTTTTTGTCTCAATTTTTGAGTGTGAAATTTCAAGTAACCTGAAAAATGTTGAAATCTTTGTTGAAAATGAGGAAAACTTTTCTGGACTTTCATTATTTAAACGGCTAAAATGCTTTTATGAGGGATAATTTTTAAATAAACATATAAATGTTGAGAAAAAAGGTGATAATGTGGAAAAAAATTTTCAAGTGAAAAAAACGTTAAATTTTTGCAAAATTTTAGATTCGGCTAAAATCCCCTACAGAGCAACTCCGGGATCAGCAGGAATTGATTTATGTGCATGCATTGAAAATGATATAGTTTTGAATCCTGGAGATAGAGTTTTGGTTCCTTCGGGAATAGCAATAAGTTTGCCGGGTCCTGAATATGCTGCTTTTATATTTGCCAGAAGTGGACTTGGAATAAAACATGGTATAACTCTTTCAAATGGAGTAGGAGTAATTGACAGTGATTACCGAGGAGAAATAGGTATTGGACTTTGCAATTTAGGAAAAGAGCCTTATAAAATAAAAAACGGAGAAAGAATTGCTCAAATGGTAATTATGAAAGTAGAACTGCCGGAACTGAATGAAGTCAAAGTTCTTGATTTAACAGACCGTGGAAGCAATGGATTTGGTTCTACAGGAAAATAATTTTAATGCAAATACATTAATATATAGTATAATAAAAACAATTTATTTTCATATAAATAAAGTATAGAAGTTTTAGAAGTCAGAAGGGAGAGAACTCAAGATATGTTTTCAAAAGAAATAGGAATAGATTTAGGAACCGCAAACACTTTGGTTTTTCTTAAAGGAAAAGGTATTGTTAAAAGGGAGCCTTCTGTTGTTGCGGTAGATACAAAAAGTGATACTGTTTTAGCAGTAGGAAATCAAGCTAAAAACATGATTGGAAGGACCCCCGGCTCTATAGTTGCGGTGAGACCGCTTAAAGATGGAGTAATTGCAGACTTTGATGTAACTGCAGCAATGCTTAAATACTTTATTTCAAAAACCGCTAGAAGCATATTTTTTAGTAAGCCGAGAATGGTAATATGTATGCCGTCTGGTGTTACAGCAGTTGAAAAAAAGGCTGTTGAAGATGTTGCGAAACAAGCTGGCGGAGGAATTATAGAACTTATTGAAGAACCTATGGCTGCAGCTATAGGTGCGGGTATGCCTGTTTGCGAAGCAGTTGGAAATATGATAGTTGATATAGGTGGAGGAACTTCTGAAGTAGCAGTTATTTCTTTGGGAGACATAGTTACTTCAAAATCCGAAAGAGTTGCCGGAGATAGAATGGACGAAGCTATTATTTCGTATATAAGAAGAAAGTATAATCTTCTAATAGGAGAACGTACCGCTGAAAATTTAAAAATAAAAATAGGTTCGGCAGTACCCTATGAAAATGAAAGTGAAATGGTAGTCAAAGGGAGAAATCTTTTAGATGGTTTTCCGAAAGATATTGAGATTTCTTCAAAAGAAGTAAGAGAAGCTCTGCATGATCCATTGCAACGTATAGTAGAAGCAGTTAAATGTACTCTTGAGAATACTCCTCCTGAACTTTCGGCAGACATTATAGACAAAGGAATTGTTTTGTCTGGAGGAGGAGCACTTTTGAGAGGTATAGATACTTTAATTTCGGAATCTACGAATATGCCGGTTTATATTGCGGAAAACCCACTTGAATGTGTTGCACAGGGTGCCGGAAAATGTCTTGAGTCTTCTGTAAAAGAGTATTGCAGTAGATTTTCCAAGAGTTAAAAAGTATGAAGTATTTTAGTTAATCGTGAGGTAACAGTTTGAATAAGTTTCTTAAAAGTAAAACTTTCAAAACAACTGTGATTATATTATTTTTATTAATTTCAGTTGCTGTTTACTCATACTTAAATTACGAAAATGATGCTCTTTATAATATTTTTAGTGCTGGAGTTTACCCATTTCAAAAGTCCTTTTCTTTGATATCCAGTAAAGCGGAAAATCTTTCTTTTATGTTTAAAGAAAAAGAAGAGCTTCAAAGTAAAATAAATTCTCTTGAAACAGAAGTAAATACTCTTAGAGATAAAGTAGTTGAATATAACGAGCTAAAAAAGGAAAATGATCAATTTTTGAAATATTATGATTTCAAAAAGGAAAATGATAGTCTTAAATTTGTTCCGGCATCTGTAATAGGAATAGATATGCCTGGCTTTTTTAAAAATTTTACTGTGGACAAAGGATATAATGCAGGAATTTCAAAAGACGATATAGTAATAACTGAAAATGGAGTAATAGGGTGTGTATATAAAGTAGGGGCAGTATGTTCGAAAGTTCGTTCTATATTATCACCTGACATAAAAATATGTGTTTCTGATATTGAAACAGGAGAAAGCGGTGTTATTTCCGGACGTGCTGATATCGCTAAAGATAATCTTACTTCTATTATGTTTATTCCTGCACAAAATTCTATGAAACCTGGAGATATAGTCGCAACAACAGGAATAAGTGGTATGTACCCAAAAAATTTAAAGCTTGGAAAAATTAAGTCAATTGGTTATGATGACAATGAATCTTCTTATTATGCTGTAGTAGAACCATTTGAAAATTTAAAAGATACTAAAGATGTTTTTATAATAACGGATTTCCGAGGTAAAGGAGAAATTTCTACGGAAGATGATTAATAAATCACTAAAGCTTGGAGGAAATATAAATGATAAGGAGCTTTTCAAGGTATTTAATTTATATTTTGGAAATCTGTATTTTTTATTCCGTAAGTCAAATTAAAAGCTTTAGTTTTTTCAAATTTAGTCCCTTATGGATTTTACCTATTTTTGTATGTATTTCACTTTTTTCTTCCAAAAAAGAATCTGTTTGTTTCGGGATTTTTTGTGGATTTCTTGTGGATTTATCTTCAGGAGGTTTATTTGGAATTTATGCAATTATTTTAGGAAGTTTCGGTTATTTAATGAGTATGATTTTTCTATACTTTTTTAAACCAAATTTTATGGGAGCTTTCGTTTTTTCTTTTATTTTAGAAGTCATTGTTTTTACTTTTGATTTTTATATAAATTACTGCTTCCATAACTGTTTGTTTGCCGAAAGTTATATTTCTTATTATTTAAAAATAGCAGTTTCAACTTCTATGGTTTCTTTACCGATTTACTTACTAAATAAATTTATTTTGAAGTTTTTTACAAAGGTGAAAGTAAATGAATAAAGTTCATTTAAAAAATGATTGGATTAAAAGATATATATTTTTTTCTGTTTCAGTATTTATTATATTCGGAATTTTTATTTACAGGATGATAGATTGGCAAATAATAAATGCTGATTACTACAAAGAACGCGCCAATAGCAGCAGTATATATTTCATAAAAACAGATCCGGTTAGAGGAGAGATTTTGGATTCACTCGGAGAGCCTTTGGCCGTTAACGACACAGGATATAAAGTTTTGATAAATAGACTCTTAATAGAAAAAGATAAAGAAAATGATACTATAATAAATGCTGTGGATCTTATAGAAAGCTTAGGGGATTCCTATATAGATATTCTACCTATTTTTTTGAATGAAAATGAATTTTACTATAAAGAGGACAAAGAAAGTCAAATAAAATGTTTGAAATCGAGTTTAAATTTGTCTGAGGATTCAAGTGCCGCAAAGTGTATAGAA
The DNA here is from genome assembly GCA_934700635.1 of uncultured Eubacteriales bacterium. Taxonomy (GTDB): domain Bacteria; phylum Bacillota; class Clostridia; order Oscillospirales; family Acutalibacteraceae; genus UMGS1491. Next base: position 4,321 of record CAKUXU010000020.1, read on the forward strand.
GAACTTATGCATAAATATAAAATCGATAATAATATAAGTAAAAAAAATATTCTCGTGCTTTGCAGTGTTAAATATAACATGGAAAAAAACGGAGTTTATTTTTCTAAAAATACACCTTATGTTTTAGCAGATAATATTAGTGAAAAGACAGTAAATATAATTCTTGAAAAATCAGATTACTTAAAAGGTGTCAAAGTACAAGCATCATTAAAAAGAAAATATGTAAACGGTGAGGTGGCGCCTCATATAATTGGATATACTGGATTTATGTCAAGTGAAGAATATGAAAAAAGAAAAGACACTTACAGTATGGATTCAAAAATAGGAAAAACAGGAATTGAAAGTGTATATGAAGATTTTTTAAAAGGTACTGGCGGAAAACGAATGATACAAGTTTCAAGAGAAGGTCAAGTGATTGGAACTTCTGAAAAAGAACCTTCTGCGGCAGGAAATACAGTGTTTTTAACAATTTCTTCAAAAATTCAAAAAGCCGCTAATGAATCACTTAAAAGAAATGTTGAAAAGGCTCAAAGCGCAGGAACTAAAGATTGTAAATGTGCAGCTGCTGTTGCTCTCGATGTAAATAATTTTTCTGTTTTGGCTGCAGCTACTTATCCAAGCTATGATCTTACAAGATTTATGGAAGACAAACTTTATTACGGTTTACTTGCAAATGATAAATCAGTACCGCTTTTAAACAGAGCGTTCTCAGGAGCTTATGCACCGGGATCAATTTATAAACCCTTAGTTGCTTGTGCGGCACTTGAGGAAGGAAAAATAACACCCGATGAAACAATATTTTGTGGTGGAAGTTTTAATTACTATTCAGGATATAAACTTCATTGTATGGGATTTCATAGAAATGCCTCTTTAAAAACCGCAGTTGCTAAATCCTGTAACGTATATTTTGCAGAACTGGGAAGACGTTTAGGTGCGGATTGTCTTGCATCGTGGGCAAGAAAATTTGGGATAGGTGTTAAAACTGGTGTGGAAATAGGTGAAAGTAAAGGAGTGCTTGCTGGACCTGAACATAGTCAAGAGGTTGGTGCAAAATGGTATGAATCCGGGTCTTCTCAAGCAGCAATAGGACAGTCCGATAATATGTTTACTCCTTTGCAACTTGCAACTTACACAGCAACTATTGCTAACGGCGGAACGAGATATAGAACTCATCTAGTTAGTAAAATTACGGATTATAGCCGTCAAAATTTAGTAAAAGAATTTGGCCCTGAAATTATTGAAGAGAATATAGTTTCTAAAGAAAACTTAGATGCTGTAAAATCAGCTATGAGAGAAGTTACTCTTTCAGGAACGGCAAGAGATTTTTCAAATTATCCTGTAGCAATTGGTGCAAAAACAGGTACCGCTCAGAACTCAGGTTCGGATCATACGACTTTTGTTTGTTTTGCACCTTTTGAAAAGCCTGAAATAGCGGTAGCGGTTGTAATTGAACACGGAAAATCCGGCATGCTTTCTAAAAATGTTGCGAGAGATATTATGAATGCATATTTTGGATTTGAAAATTGACATTTTTTTGTAAAGTGGATAAAATAATACTTTTGAAGGATAAATTTAAAAAAATTAAAAATATATCATAAATAAAGTGGAAAAAAATTTTTGTTTATGATATTATTCATATTATGATTTTAACTTAATTTTCCGGGTACAATAAAATTTTCAGGTTCGGTAATAAACGATTATTTATCCTTGACTTAAGATTTAAAGCCGGAAATATTTAGATACTTATTTTATATAGGAGGAATTTTTTATGAAAATTGCATTTACTGCTCAAGACGCAAAAAAAGAATTGATGGTCAGATTTTGTATAGCCTATTACGGTATTCTCGGTAGACATGAGTTATTTTCAACTTCAACAACCGGAAAGCTAGTTTCAGATGCTACAGGTCTTAATGTAAAAACATTTCTTGGATCTGTTCAAGGTGGTTGTGAACAAATTGCTTCAAGAGTTTCTTGCGGTGAAATTGACATGGTTTTATTTTTCAGAGATGCAAATCGTCCTGATTTAATGGGTGATCCTCAAAATGATTTGTTAAGGCTTTGTGATTTACATACAATACCACTTGCTACAAATTTGCCAACAGCTGAAGTGCTTATTCATGGTCTTGAACGCGGAGATTTAGACTGGAGAAATGTTGGTAAACCTATAATTTTATAAAAAGGAGAATTTTAATGAAATTAATTAGTCAGAGAATTCGTGGCATGCAAGATGTTTTATTTTCTGACGGTCAAAGATGGAATGCACTTTGTAATTTGATGCAAAAAGAAGCGCAGGTTTACGGATTTCAATATGCTCGTACTCCTGCGGTTGAGCATACTGAGCTTTTTGAAAGATCTTCAGGAGATTCTTCAGACATAGTTAATAAAGAAATGTATACTTTTGAAGACAAATCCGGGAGAAAAGTTTCTTTACGTCCGGAAGGAACTGCAGGAATAATGAGAGCCGTTCTTGAAAGCGGAGTTAGCAATCATGCTTTACCTATGAAACTTATGTATAATGCTTCATGTTACAGATATGAAAAGCCTCAATCTGGAAGATATAGAGAATTTTTTCAATTTGGACTTGAAATATTTGGTTCTTCGTCAATTTTGGCTGAAGTTCAGCTTATAAAGGTTGCAAAAAGAATAATAGAAAAAATAGGAATAAATAATGTTTCTTTGGAGATTAATTCCATAGGTTGTAGTGAGTGTAGAAAAAATTATATAGATATGCTTAAAAAATATTTTTATGAAAATAAAGAAAAGCTTTGTAAAACATGTATTTCGAGACTGGAAAAAAATCCTCTTAGAATATTCGATTGCAAAGAGGTTTCTTGTAAGAATATTTGCGATAAAGCACCTTTAATAACTGAACATTTGTGTAAAGAATGTGAAGATCATTTTAGTGCGCTCAAGAAAAAATTGGATTTAATTAATATAGATTATACTGTAAATCCTAGAATAGTTAGAGGACTTGATTATTACACAGGTACTGTTTTTGAATTCATTACTAATATTTCGGATACCTCGTTGACCGTTTGTGGTGGTGGAAGATATGACAAATTATCGGAAATTTTAGGAGGGTCTTTTTTGCCTGCTGTAGGTTTAGGATTTGGAATAGAAAGACTTATAATGGCAATTGATGAACAAGGTTTAAATTTAAAGTTCACTGATCATCCTTTGATATACATTGCATCGATGGATGAAAAATCTGCCACTTTCGCAGAAGATCTTTGTGAGAAACTAAGAAAAGTTTCTATTTATGTAGAAAATGATATATCTGAGAGAAGTCTTAAGGCTCAAATTAAGCATGCTTCTAAAATCGGATCTGAATTTCTTATAGTTTTAGGTGAAGAGGAAATTAATTCTGGTATGGCAAAAATAAGAAATATGAATAATGCAGAAGAAAAAACAATATCAATTGGTGCTGATTTTCTAACCGAAATTTATTCACTTAAATCTAAAAATTCATTTGTTTGATTTAAAATTAATTGTTGACAATTTTTAAATATATGGTAAAATACTTTGGTGAGGGAAGGTATTCCCTGCCTTATGTGCCGCTGTGGTGGAATTGGTAGACGCAATGGACTCAAAATCCATCGGTAGCAATACCATGCCGGTTCGAGTCCGGCCAGCGGTACCAGGCAAAGTTTAGGTTAGTTTCCTCTTTGCTAGGTTATAATATAGTAAAGTAAAGGAGTCTAAATGAAGAAAGTATTTTCAATAGTAACTTTATTTTTTGTAGCTATGGCAACTGTTTTTGCTTACTCTTTGTTTAGAAGTGATGGAGCTTGTTGTAAAACAGTAGAAGTTAATGGGAAAATAATGAAAGCGGAAGTAGAAGGTTCCGGAGATAAAACGATAGTTATGCTAAGCGGTTGGAATACAGATTCTCCAGTTGATGATTTTCATCCGTTGTGTAAAAGACTAAGTAAAGATTATAGAGTAGTCGTTTTAAATTATTTTGGATACTTCGGTAGTGAAGTGACAAATGATGAACGCACTAATAAAAATATGGTTGAAGAGATTCGCTCGGCGTTACATCAATTGAACATTGAACCACCTTATATACTGTTACCGCAATCAATGTCTGGACTTTATAGTTTGTATTATGCAAATAATTATCCTTCTGAGGTTTCAGGAATAATAGGAATAGATATGTCTTTACCTCAAAGACAACTTGAGCAGTGGACTGAAAAAACATTTGAGAAATCCAAAATTAGTTCTGCTTCAAGTAAATTAAATGTTTCAATGATAAATCAATGGAATAAATTTTATGATAATTCTAAAGAGTTAAAGAATGTGAAGTATTCACCCAGTTTGCCTGTCTTAGCTTTTTTATCTACTGGTGAAATAGATGCTGTAAATGAAATGGTGAAGAATGGCAAAATAAAAACATCTTGGACTCAAATGAATGATAATATGATTACAAATGCTACTATTCAGTCTAGGAAAATTTTAGATGGAAAGTGCGATTTAGCATACTCGCAAGCTGATGAGATTGTAAAAAATATCAAGGAATTTATAGAGAGTTTATGAATATTACAAAAAGAGCATCCTGTTTTTCAGGATGCTTTTTAATACTAGTTATTTATTTTTTTAAGAGATATAAAATCTGAAAATCCTGTCATTTCGAAGATTTCCATTACTTCTGGAGATACATTTATTATCTCCATGGAAGATCCTTCGACCATAGTGTCTATATGTTTTTTTATATAAAGAATAGCTCTCAATCCCGCACTACTCATGTATTCAACATTTTTAAAATCAAAAACTAAATTTATTTTATTTTCATATTCTTTTTCTGTTTCAGAAAAACAATTTTCTATTTCTTCTTGAAAATCAGGAGTGCTTTGAGTGTCCAATCTTCCTGAAATCTCATAAATGACTTTAAAATCATCTCTAATTTTTGAAAAGTCCAATGTTGCCATAATTTTTCGCCCCCTTTCATTTAATTTTTTTATTCATTTTTAAATGATTTTTTTTGTTTGAATATTCATAATACATAGAACTCATTAAATTTTTTACCATATATATTCCCATTCCACCAACTTTTCTTTCTTGTGGTGAAGAATCAATGTTTGGATTTTTATTTTTTGTAGGATCAAAAGGAATACCATAATCTTCAAAAGTAATAATGAATTCTTCCGGGAAATCAATGTAATCTATTTTTATTGATACTTTTCCGGCTTTTTCGGGGTATGCATAATTTGCTATATTTACAAATATTTCTTCTATTGAAAGAAGTATATTTATTATATCTTTTTTAGATATTCCGAAAGAACTAATAAATTTCTTTGAGAAATCGTAAACGTTCTGCCAGTTTTCATTCAAAGCTAAAGTTTCTATTTTTTTTGATATTAATTTTTTGTTATTCATTTTTCGTTCCTTCATGTTGTAATTGCTGCTCCCGCGGCAGTGCCTTTAGCTGTTACTCCTGAAAATGTAGTATTTCCTCTATTTGTATAATTAACATTGACTGTCAAAAGTTTGCTTAGAAATCCTCTCATATCTATCGTTTTTATTTTTTTACTTGAATTTAATTTTATGTATTCTCCAAGGTATGATGTGAATTCGAGTATCATTTTAGCTTTAACACGTTCTGTTTCATTTTGCATTTCTTCAGGTGAAATGTAGTGTTGTTTTTCTTTTAATTTCCTTTTGTATTTTTTCATTTTCTTATAACACTTTTCTGCAATTCCTTCAAGTTCTTCATTTTCGACTTTAAGTTCTGAAATTTCATTTTTAAGGCTAATATTTTTTTCATTAAGCTTTTCATTTTTTACTATTATCTCATTATACTTTTGGGTTAGATTTTCAGGATTTTCCACAGTTGAAATTGAAACTTGATTTTTTTCAGAGATTTCTTCTGTTGCGGAGATGAAAGTGTTTCCATTACTAATAATTCCTACTAACATGGAAATAATAAGTATTTTTTTTAGTTTCTTCATAAATAATACCATCCCTTTCGTAAGTTTTAAACATTTTCCACAATATTTTAAACTTTTTTCCTTGTTGCAGATTTATTTTATCAAATTGTATTTTTAATTTCAACATGTTATTGAATTTTTAGCTAATTTGACATATGATTTGAGTTTATAAATGTATTTTATCTCTGGAATTTTATAAAAAGTTGTAAGATTTAATTTACTATGATAAAATAAAAACAAAAATTTTAAGGAATAAAAAATGAGAATAGGAAATTTAAAAATTGAAGGAATAGCGTCTTTAGCCCCCATGGCAGGAATTACAGATAAAGCTTTTAGACAAATTTGCCGTAGTTTCGGTGCAGCATATTTGACAAGTGAAATGGTAAGTGTAAAAGGCCTTATTTATAACAGCGAAAAAACTTTTTCTCTTATGGAACATAGTGAAGAAGAAAGACCTTTTGCATTGCAGCTTTTTGGAAGTGATCCAGAGGATTTTTTTAAGGCTGTTAATTTGATTTCAAATGATTTACCTGATATTATTGATATAAATATGGGATGTCCTGCAACTAAAATAGTTAAAGAAAATTCCGGATCCTCATTAATGAGAAATCCAGAAATTTGCGCTAAAATAGTTAAAAGCGTAAAGAATGCATGTGACATACCGGTAACTGTAAAAATTCGTTCGGGCTGGGATAGCTCTTCTATAAATGCAACTGAAGTTGCTCAAGCGTGTTGTGAGGCTGGAGTAGATGCTATAACAGTTCATGGAAGAACTAAACATCAAGGGTATTCAGGGAATGTTGATTTAGAAGTAATAAAAATGGTTAAAAAAATTTCAAGCGTTCCGGTTATTGGTAATGGAGATATTGTTTCGGTGGAATCTGCAAAAAAAATGCTTGAATATACCGGTTGCGATTTTTTAGCAATAGGTCGAGGTGCTATAGGAAACCCTTGGATATTTTCAGAGATTAATAATTGGTATTTTAATGATAAAGAAAGTGAAAAAATATCTATTCAAGAGAAAGTTCGAGTTATGAAACTCCATATAGAAAAAATGTGCCTATTTAAGGGAGAATATCTTGGTGTTAGAGAATCAAGGAAACATTTATCTGCATATATTAAAGGTATTCCTCGAGCTTCGGATTATAGAAATTTAGTTTTTTCTTCTAAAACTAAAAGAGAACTTTTTGATATTTGTGATAACATCCTTTTATCGAATGAATAATTAAAAGAGCTGCTCAAAAAGAGTAGCTCTTAATTTAGTACTTACTTTCTTCTTCAATTAATTTGTTTAAACATTCTTTAATAGAGGGAAATAGTAGATTTTTATTACAACATGGAAATAGTTCGAATAGTTTACAATATAATCCTATAGAAACATTACCCATGGATTGTTCACTAAGATTTGAATTTTCAATTACTAAAAATATATAAAACATTTCCTCTAGAAACTTTTTTGATTCTGTTGGAATTCCTCTGTTGCATAGATTATAATTGTAGCGAATAATTGCATTTATAGTTTCTTTAGGTGAATTTAGGATACAAATTGTATGTATCTCTATTTGTAAAAGGCAATAACAATGATCAAGCGAAAACTCTTTAACATTATAGCTTTTCATTTTTTCTTTTATGGACTTTAAGGT
>CAKUXU010000021.1 GCA_934700635.1 uncultured Eubacteriales bacterium
GCAGCAATTCGTGCGCTTCAAGCAGCAGGACTTGAAATCAGTATGATTAAAGACGTAACTCCAATTCCTCACAATGGTTGTCGTCCACCAAAAAGAAGACGTGTTTAATAATTAAACTAGGAGGTGTAGTAAAAGAATATGGCAAGATATACAGGAGCTGTGTGCAGATTATGCCGCAGGGAAGGTCAAAAACTTTTCTTAAAGGGTGAAAGATGTTATACGGGTAAATGTGCTATTTCCCGTCGCCCATACGCACCAGGCCAACATGGTCAGGGACGTAAGAAATTAACTGAATATGGACTTCAACTTCGTGCAAAACAAAAAGCTCGTCGTTATTATGGAGTTTTAGAAAATCAATTTTCACATTACTTTGAACTTGCTACAAAGATGAAAGAAGGAAAAACCGGTGAAAATTTACTGGCAATTCTTGAATCTCGTCTTGATAACTTAGTTTATCGTATAGGATGGGCAAGTTCACGTCCTGAAGCAAGACAACTCGTAGTCCATAAGCATTTTAAAGTTAATGGAAAACGTGTTAACATTCCTTCTTTCTTAGTTAAGGTCGGAGATGTTATAACTGTTGATGAAAAATCTTTAAGCAATTCTAAATTTAAGTCTTTAATAGAATCAAATTCTTCAAGAGTTGTTCCTAAATGGCTTGAACTTGATTCAAATAAGTTTGAAGCTAAAAAGATTTCTTTACCAGCAAGGGAAGATATTGATTTAGAAGTTCAAGAAACACTTATCGTTGAATTGTACTCCAAATAACATTTATTTCAAAATAGTTTTAAAATACTGTTGAGGAGGATTTAATGATTGAAATAGAAAAGCCGAGAATTAGCATTGCAGAAATTTCTGATGATGGTACTTACGGCAAATTCGTTGTAGAACCTCTTGAAAGAGGATTTGGAAATACTTTAGGTAACAGCCTTAGGAGAATTTTGCTTTCTTCTTTGCCAGGTGTTGCGGCTAAGTCTATAAAGATAGACGGTGTCTTACATGAATTTTCAACTATTCCTGGTGTAAAAGAAGATGTAACTGAAATAGTTTTGAACGTCAAAGGAATCTTAGCTAAGTTAAATTGCGATGAAGCTAAAACCGTTGAAATACATGCAAAAGGACCTTGCGGAGTTACTTCCGGAACAATAATTCATGATAGTGAAGTTGAAATCTTGAATCCAAATTGGCACATAGCCACGTTGGGAGAAGACGCAACACTTGACATGGAAATTACACTTGATAAAGGAAGAGGATATGTTTCGGCAGAAAGAAATAAATCTTTTATGAATGAAGAAGTAATTGGTTTGCTTCCTGTTGATTCAATTTATACTCCTGTTTTAAAAGTTAATTACTCAGTTGAAAATACACGTGTAGGTCAAATTACAGACTATGACAAGCTTTCATTGGAAGTTTGGACTAATGGTGTTATATTAGCTGAAGAAGCTGTTTCAATAGGTGCTAAAATATTAATTGAACATTTTAAATTGTTCTTTGGACTTTCTGAAATAGCTGAAAAAACCAGTGTTATGGTTGAACCTGAAGTAAATAATGCTTCTAAGAATTTAGACGTTACCATAGATGAGCTTGAACTTTCCGTTAGATCCTATAACTGCCTTAAAAGAGCGGGAATAAATACCGTTAAAGATCTTACTAGTCGTACAGAAGAAGATATGATAAAAGTACGTAATTTGGGAAGAAAATCTCTTGATGAGGTAATTGAAAAGCTAAATTCTATGGGTCTTGACCTTGCTAGAGGCGACTAAGATAATAAAGATGGAAAAGGAGGAATATAAGGATGTCCAAGAAGAGAAAATTAGGTAGAGCAACTGCTCACAGAATTGCTATGCTTCGTGCACTTGTAACTTTTCTTTTAGAAAATGAAAGAATTGAAACAACATTAACTCGTGCAAAAGAAGTACGCTGTCTTGCAGAAAAAATGATAACGCTTTCTAAAGTTGATACTCTTCATAATAGACGTATGGTTATGTCTTTTGTTACTAAAAAAGAGGTATCTAGAAAGCTTTTTGAAAAAATTGCTCCTAAGTATGCAGGTAAAAATGGTGGTTACACCAGAATAACCAAACTTGGTCCCAGACGTGGCGATGCGGCTGAAATGGCCATATTGGAGCTAGTCTAGTATTTTAAACAAAAAGTAAAAAAATTCGTCCATGCTCGAATAATTTATCTTACTTGAGTTATGGGCGAATTTAATATAGTAATGCGTTTGCAGAAAGGTAGGTATACTGAAAATATTTAATTTAAAGAAGTTAAATATAAGTAAGTGTTAAAATTATGGATTTAATGCTTTGCGGACTCATTGGATCGTTATTTGCTATTAGTTTTGCCTTCATAATGCTTAAAAAAGTACATATGCATTCTGAAGGTACAGACAAAATGATAAAACTTTCGGGTCTTATAAGAAGAGGTGCAAGTGCATACTTGAAACGTCAATATAAAGGTGTAGGAATATTTTTTTCGGCCGTATTTGTAATTCTTTTCTCTCTTTCTTTAATGGGATATTTGAATAAGTTTGTCCCCTTTGCGTTTTTGACCGGAGGATTTTTCTCTGCACTTTCCGGATTTATAGGTATGAAAACAGCTACTATGGCAAATACTCGCACAGCTTGTGCTGCTCAGAAAGGACTTAATAACGGTCTTAGAGTAGCATTTTCTGCTGGTTCTGTTATGGGATTTGTTGTTGTAGGACTTGGACTTTTAGATTTATCTTTATGGTATGTGTTTTTAAGATATTTTTGGTATTCAAAAATTGAAATTATTAGCAATCATACTTTACTTCTTCAACATATATCTTCAAATATGCTTACATTTGGAATGGGTGCTTCTTGTATGGCTTTATTTGCAAGAGTCGGTGGAGGAATATTTACTAAAGCCGCTGACGTTGGTGCAGACTTAGTTGGAAAAGTAGAAGCAGGCATACCTGAGGATGATCCGAGAAATCCGGCTGTTATTGCTGACAATGTAGGAGATAATGTTGGTGACGTTGCAGGAATGGGTGCCGATTTATATGAGTCTTATGTTGGATCGATACTTTCAAGTATTGCGCTTGCAATAAGTGCAGGGTTGGGAGCCAAAGGAATGGCTATACCGATGCTTATAGCTTCTGTAGGTATTTTAGCATCAATTTTTGGAACATTTTTTATTAAAACAAAAGAAAAAGCAACACAAAAGACTTTATTGAAGTCTCTTAGAATGGGTACATACATAAGTGCAGGATTAATGGCTGTTTCTTCATATTTTATTATTAATTTCCTCTTACCTGAATATATAGGAATTTTCTATGGAGTTATAGCAGGTCTTGTGGCAGGTGTATTAATAGGATTTACTACTGAATATTATACTTCCGATACTTATAGTCCTACTAAAAAACTAGCTCAGACATCCGAAACTGGTCCGGCAACTGTTATAATCGGAGGACTTTCTCTTGGCATGAGCTCGACTGTTTGGCCTGTAATTATAATAGGTGCTACTGTTTTAGTTAGCTTTTTTGCTTGCGGAGGAGATGTTTCGAATGCTCTTAGCTTTAATAGAGGTCTTTATGGAATAGGTGTTGCAGCAGTAAGTATGCTTTCGACCCTTGGAATAACATTAGCAACCGATGCTTATGGACCAATAGCAGACAACGCTGGCGGAATAGCTGAAATGGCAGGTCTTGGGGAAGAAGTACGTGAAAGAACAGATGCTCTTGATTCTTTGGGAAATACCACAGCTGCAACAGGAAAAGGTTTCGCAATAGGTTCAGCTGCTTTAACAGCACTTGCTTTAATTGCTGCTTATATTGCCGAGATTAAAAATTTATCACCCACCTTGTCGCTTAATTTAAGTATTACCAATCCTCCTGTTCTTGTAGGACTTTTTGTAGGTGCTATGGTACCATTTTTATTTGCTGCTTTAACAATGGAAGCTGTAGGAAAAGCAGCTCAGAGTATAGTTCATGAAGTAAGAAGACAATTCAAGAATGTCAAAGGAATTTTAGATGGTACTGCGGAGCCTGATTATGAATCTTGTGTTGACCTTTGTACTAAATCTTCCCAAAAATTAATGATTTTACCTGCTATTTTAGCAGTTGTAGTTCCAATTATTGTGGGACTTATTTTAGGAGTCAACGGTGTAGCAGGATTTTTAGCAGGTACAACAATAACAGGTTTTGCTTTAGCTGTAATGATGTCAAATGCTGGAGGAGCTTGGGACAATGCTAAAAAACATATTGAAGCAGGAAATTTAGGCGGAAAAGGCTCACAATGCCATAAAGCTGCAGTGGTTGGAGATACTGTGGGAGATCCGTTTAAAGATACTTCTGGCCCTTCGATAAATATACTTATAAAGCTTACTTCAATAGTCGCGATAGTTTTCGCAGGACTTACAATAGCATTTCATGTTTTTTAAAAAAAAATTTGAAATTTTATAATAAATATTGTATAATAAAAGAGTAATCTATGTACCCCCGTTTTCGGAATCAAATTCTGAAAATGTTACTTAATGTAATAGGGTAAATTTGGAGAGGTGTAAAATTATATGTTATTAAAAGATCAAAAAAAATCAATTATTGGCGATCACGCACGTCATGAAGGAGATACAGGTTCTCCTGAAGTTCAAATAGCTCTTCTTTCTAAAAGAATCAGTGACCTTACAGAGCATTTGAAAATTCATAAAGGAGATTTTCACTCTCGTCGTGGACTTCTTAAAATGGTTGGCCAGAGAAGAAGCTTGCTTAATTATCTTGTTAAAACAGATATTGAGCGTTACAGAAGCATTATTGAAAAACTCGGATTGCGTAAATAGTTTATTTTTAAAGAATCATGTAGAAATCATGATTCTTTATTTTTATTTGTATTATTTTTTTAGAAAAGTATTGACAATAAATAATTTACATAGTATCATTAGCGAGTAAAGTATAATATTTATACAAAAAAATTAGGAGGTTGATATTTATGGCAGATTTAAAAACACTTTTAAGTGATAAAGATTTTATGAAAGGCATTGTTGAGATGGAAACTCCCGAACAAGTTCAAAAAGCATTCAAAGATAAAGGAGTAGAAATTTCTGCAGAACAAGTTCAAGAGATCGGAAAAATTATAAATGCTACAGTAGAGAAAGGTTCTGCACTCTCAGAAGATGAACTTGAAGGAGTTTCCGGTGGTAACGCTTTTGTTGACGGATTAAAAGCTCCATTTAAAGCAATTGGGAATGCTGAAGGAGCTGGCGGAAAAGCCGGTGCTGTTATGCCACTCGTTGGTATAGGAGCTATTGGTGTTGCTGTAGGTACTGGTGTAACATTTGGAGTTACAAAGCTTGTAAAATGGGCAAAAAAGAAAAGTAAAGAAGGAATTAATTTATAATAAACTAAAGAAAGAGCTTCTAAAAAGAAGCTCTTTTATATTTTAGATATTAAACAAACTGAATGTGATGCTATACCTTGCATATTTCCTGTAAAGCCTAGTCCTTCTTCGGTAGTTGCTTTTATGTTTATTTCATTAAGTTCAATATTGCAAATTTCGGAAATGTTTTTTCTCATTTCAAAAGTATACTTTGAAAGTTTAGGCGACTCAGCTATTATTGTGCAATCAATATTAATTATTTTAAATTTTTTTTCTTCCAATAAGCTACAGACTTCTTTAAGAAGCATTAAACTGTTTGCATTTTTATATTTTTCATCGTTATCAGGGAAAAGTTTTCCTATATCTCCTTCACCTGCTGCACCGAGTAAAGAATCCATTATTGAATGTGTTAAAACATCTGCATCTGAATGTCCTAAAAGCCCAAAGGGATAGTCTATAATCACTCCCCCTAATATTAATTTCCTATTTTTGCAGAATTTATGAACGTCATACCCGTGTCCTATTCTCATAAATTTTCACCATTAGGGATATTAAATATTTTAAGTGCATTGTTGAAAGTTTTTTCATATACTTCCTGTACACCCATATTTTTTATTGTTGATATTTTTTCAGCAACATATTTTATAAGAGATGAATCACATCTTGTTCCTCTTAGCGGTTCTGGGGCAAGATAAGGGGCATCTGTTTCAAGGACTAAATTTTCAATAGGTATTTCTCTTATAGTTTCAATTATATTTTTTGCATTTTTGAAAGTAGAAACACCACCGATTCCTAAATACATACCTAGTTTTACTAATTCCTTTGCCATTTCAACGCTCCCTGAAAAGCAGTGAACAATTCACTTAGGATTATATTTTTTCAAAATTTCAATTGTATCTTTGTGAGCCTCTCTGTCGTGTACTATTATTGGCAAATTATATTTCAAAGATAATTTTATTTGGTCTTCGAATATGGTTTTTTGTTTTAATTTTTCATCTGAATCAAAATGGTAATCAAGACCGATTTCTCCTATTGCAACGACCTTTTTATTTTTTTTAATCATATTTTCAATATGATTTTGATAATTGTTTTCAAGTTCATCGTCGATGTTTTGAGGATGAACTCCAACAGCTGCATATATATATGAATATTTTTCAGTAAGTTTTATTGATTCCAAGGAAGAAGGGATATCTACGCTTGAATTTATAATATATCTAACATTTTTTTTTCGAAGATTTTCAAGTAAAATATCTCTGTCTTCGTCGAAAGCGGAGTCGTCATAATGAGCATGCGTATCAAATATCATGAATTTTTACCTCTTTTAGCTTAATTTACTTCCAGGTTTTATGGATGGATCTGCAAACATAACTGTAACTTTACCTTCGGAATCTTGAGAAGCAAGTATCATTCCGTGACTTTCTACTCCACAAAGTTTGACCGGTTTTAAATTTGCAACTAAAATTACATTTTTTCCTTCCATTTCTTCGGGTGTATAATACTGTGATATTCCCGAAACAACAGTTCTTTCTTTTTCACCGTCATTAATTAAAAGTTTCAGTAATTTCTTGGATTTTTTTACTTTCTCACATGAAATAACATTTCCTACTATTAAATTAACTTTTGCAAAATCTTCTATATCTATATAATTATTTTTTTCTTCATTTTGTATCTTGTCATTATTTTCTTTCATGTTTTCGAGTTCCTCTATTTCCTTTTTCATGTCTATTCTGGGGAAAAGAGTGTTTCCTTTATTTATTTTTACTTGTGAAGGTAATATACCCCAATTTTTTGATTGCTCTAAAGTACACATTTCTTGTGATGCTCCTATTTCCTTTTGTATTTTTTGTGCTGTTTCCGGCATTATAGGAGATATTAAAATTGAAATTATTCTTAGTGTTTCGCAAAGATTATAAAGTACTGCAGCAAGTCTTGAATGTTTTTCTTCACTTTTTCCCAATTTCCATGGCATAGTTTCATCTATATATTTATTACATAACGAAATAATAAGCCATACGTCTGAAAGCGCAGAAGAAAATTTGAATTTTTCCATTTTAGATTCGTAGCTTTTAGCTAAACTTATAGTTACTGCTGCGAGTTCACTGTCGAGGACTCCTGGCTTTTGGGTTTCAGGTAGAGTAGAATTAAAGTATTTTTCTATCATTGCACTTGTTCTTGAAACTAAATTTCCAAGGTCATTTGCAAGATCGAAATTAATACGTTTTATTAAAGCTTCATTTGTAAATAATCCGTCGAGCCCAAAAGAAAATTCTCTTAGTAAAAAATACCTTACTGCATCTGTTCCATAGCGTTTACAAAGTACTTTTGGATCAATTACATTTCCTTTTGATTTGGACATTTTAGTACCATCTTCAAATAAAATCCATCCGTGACCGTAAATCTGTTTCGGAAGTGGTAAATCAAGTGCCATTAAAATTGCGGGCCAAATCACAACGTGAAATCTAATTATTTCTTTTCCTACAAAATGTACATTGGCAGGCCAATATTTTTTAAAATCTTCATCATTGTCACTTAAGTATCCTTGAGCTGTAATGTAATTGGTTAAAGCGTCGAGCCAAACGTATACGACATGTTTTGGATCAAATGTTACAGGTATGCCCCATTTAAAACTTGTTCTGCTAACACATAAATCACTAAGACCCGATTTAACGAACTCTATCATTTCATTTTTACGACCTTCGGGTTGAACAAACTGAGAATGAGTTTCATAGTACTCTAAAAGGCGATCTGAATATTTTGAAAGTTTAAAGAAATAAGCTTCTTCTTCCGTCCATTTTACTTCTCTTCCGCAATCAGGACATTTTCCATCTTTTAAATCTTTGTCTGTAAAGAAAGCTTCGCAAGGAGTACAGTACCATCCAGAGTATTTATCTTTGTAAATATCTCCTTTTTCGTAAAGCTTATTAAATATTTTTTGCACTGCAGATTTATGGAATTGATCTGTTGTTCTGATAAATTTATCATATGAAATATTCATTTCAGCCCATACATCTTTGAATGACTTTTCTATTTCATCCACATACTCTTGCGGAGTTTTACCGCATTTTAAAGCATTTTGTTCAACTTTTTGACCATGTTCATCCATACCTGTTAAAAACATTACGTCATATCCTTGCATGCGTTTAAAACGAGCCATAGCATCAGCGGCGACATTACTGTAAGTATGACCTATATGTGGTTTACCGGAGGCATAATATATAGGTGTTGTAATATAAAAAGTATTTTTTTTCATTTTATACTCTCCTTTGATTTTTTATTTAAAATTATACCATATATTTTTAAAAATATCATCAACTATATAAAAGGCAGTAATGTAGTTAAAAATCCAAAAAATGTAAAGTTGATTTTTTGTATAATTCGAAAGTTATAGGCAAATAATACTATCATGGAGGTGAGAAAGATATGAAAAACAATAACAACACAAACAACAATTCAAACAATGCAAAAAATCAAAACAATCAAAATAGCAATGCAAAAAATACTAACAATTCAAACAGCAACAACAGCAATCAAAAAAATTGCTCAAGATAGTTAGTATTTAAAAAATTGAGAGTATTTTCTTCTTTCTTAACTTGAACTAAGAAAATACTCTCTTTTTCATATTATTTTTGCTCCATGATTTAAAGGAACACAAAGAAAAGAATTCGTATATTTTTTACTCATTTCTTCAAAACATTTTTTTGCTTGGGTTTCATCGAAAAAAATAGAATACACGGTTGGACCGCTTCCACTCATTAGTGCACAAGAAGCTTTTAAGTCCATAAATTCATTTTTAATTTCTTTTATTATATTTTTTTCTTTTATGATATTTTCAAATCTATTGAAAAGAAGCGGTATAATTTTTTGAGTGTTTGAAGTTGCTAAAACAGATTCCAAATTGTCAAAGTTTCTTATATTTTTAATTTCCATATTATCAGAAAGTTCATAAGCTTCACGGGTTGAAATTGAAATTTCAGGTTTGACCAAAACTAAAAAATAATTGTTTTTACTTGTTGGAATACTTTTTAATGTAGTGCCTGTCTTTGTAGCTCTTGCAGTTCCTCCTAAAATGCAAAAGGGTATGTCTGTTCCGACTTTCCCGCCTATTTCCATTAACTCGTTTAAACTTAAAATTTCTTCATACATACGGTTCAAAATTAAAAGAGTAGCGGCGCCGTCACTGCTACCTCCCGCAAGACCGGCGCTTTCAGGTATTTTCTTATTTATTTTAATTAAAATGCCTTCATGTTCTTTTTTTATTTTTTTAAAGAATAACTTAGCACATTTGTATGTTATATCTTCGGTATAAGGGTAGTTAACTTTTTTATTATAAGAAATTTCTATATCGTTTGTATTTGTTTTTTCTATTATAATTTCGTCTGTAAGACTGATGGTTTGCATTATCATATCGAGATTATGGTAGCCGTCTTCATTTTTTGAAATTATTTCTAAGCCTAAATTTATTTTCGCAGGGGCTATTGCTTTAAATTTCATTTTGAGATTCCTCTTTTGAGTTTTCAAATTCATTTACTATGGTTTTAATAACATTTTCAAGTACTTCAAGTTTTTGTGAAAGTGATTTTTCATTTTTTTCATGAGCAAGAATATAAACTTTTAACTTTGGCTCGGTTCCTGAAGGTCTTATAACAACTTCATTTTCGTCCCCAAGATCAAAAGAAATTATTTCTGTTGAATATAAATGACTGTAATCTTTAATACCTTTAATTTCATAATCTCCTAAATATTTGGGAGTATTTGTTTTAAAGTTTGAAATAAATTTTTCGATTTTTTCTTTTGCTTTTGATCCAACAAACTCAAATCCTAAAGTTTTTTCTCCATAGTATCCGTATTTTGCATAAACTTTAGAAAGAGCTTCCATTAGTGTTAATCCATTATTTTTAAAGTAAGCAGTTGCTTCGCATATTAGGACTGCAGCTGAAATTGCGTCTTTGTCTCTGACGAAACTTTCACAAAGATATCCATTACTTTCTTCCATTGCAAATATAAAATAAGGTAGTTTATTTTCTTTTTCTAGTTTTGAAATTTCATTCGCAATATTTTTAAATCCCGTTGCAACTTCTATTAATGAACAGCCTTCTTTTTTAGCTATGGAATTAATTGTTTTGCTGCTGACTATTGTTTTTATAACAATAGGTCTTTTTGTAAAATCTATAAATTCTTTTTTACGTTTAACGATATAATAAAAAAGTAAAATTCCTATTTGATTTCCAGAAAGAATGTCGTATTTTCCTCTGTTTCTTATACAAACCCCTAAACGATCTGCATCGGGGTCTGTTGCTAAGATTAAATCAGCATTATTTTTTTTAGCAGCTTTAAGTGCATATTCAAACGCGGAAGGAAGCTCTGGATTGGGGTATGGACATGTTGTAAAGTTTCCGTCGGGATATTTTTGTTTTTGAACAACAGTCAAATTTTTTACACCTATTTTTTTTAGAGATTGGCAAACAAAACACATTCCGCTGCCATTTAAAGGAGTATATATAACTTTTAATTTTGAAATATCTGTTGTATTAATTCTTTGAGTGGTTACCATTCTTAAATAATCTTCTGCTAAAGACTCATCCATAAAAGAAATTATTCCGGATGAAAGCCCGTCTTGAATTTTTATTTTTTTAATTCCTGAAAAAATATCGATTTTGGATATTTCTTCACAAATTTTTTCAGCGGTAATTTCTGTTATTTGAGCACCATCGGATCCATAACATTTATAGCCGTTATATTCTTTTGTGTTGTGACTTGCAGTTATCATAATTCCAGCGCTGCATTTAAGATTTCTTACAGCAAAAGACAAAAAAGGAGTAGGTTCCAGTTTGCAAGTAATATAGACCTTTATATTGTTTGCAGCCATTACTTCGGCAGAAGTATACGCAAATAATTTTGATTTGTTTCTTGAGTCGTATGAAATTGCCACAGAAGGATTTTTTGTTTTTTTAAGAAGGTATTGTGCAAGGCCCTGCGAGATTTTTCTTATAGTATAAATATTTAATCTGTTAGTGCCTGCACCCATAACAGCTCTTATACCAGCTGTTCCGAATTCTAAAAATTTATTGAATCGATCGTATTTTTCATTTTCATTATCTTTTATTTTTAAAAGGTCTCTTTTAAGCTCTGGATTCGAAACCTCGGAAACCCATAAATCATATAAATTTTCGATATTCATTTATTTTCCTCTCATTTTTTGTTTACCGTTTTCAACTAAATATATCACATTTTGATCTGATATTCAACATAACTGTACTACATGATTGACGACATATATAGAGATTTTTCGACTTTATTATAAATTGTTTCTAATTGTTCTTTTGGAAGCGGATTTTTCCCTTTGCCTATTTCTACTGTCAAAGCTGGTTTTTTGAATTTGCTTATAAACCAATCTTTGAAACCTCCTCCAACAGCTAAATTTTCTGGACTGCTTATTTCG
>CAKUXU010000022.1 GCA_934700635.1 uncultured Eubacteriales bacterium
ATAGAGCAAGACAAATGAGTGATTTATTTTTAAATTCAGGTAATATAAAATATTTTGGATTTTGTAAGTACAAAGAAAACGTTCCTTCTATTTTTGAGCCACGAGAGGTAAAAAATACTATAGGAGAGTATTTATCAAGTGCCGGTAAGACTCAATTAAGAGTTGCAGAGACTGAAAAATATGCTCATATAACATTTTTTTTGAATTCAGGAGCAGAAAAACCTTTTGAAAATGAAGATAGAGTTATAATTGATTCTCCGAAAGTAAAAACTTATGATTTAATGCCGGAAATGAGTGCAGATGAAGTTACAGATTGTGTAATCAAAGCTATGAATAATAAAAAATATGATGTTATATTCGTAAATTATGCCAATCCAGATATGGTAGGACATACAGGTAATTTTAATGCTGCTATAAAAGCAATTGAAAAAGTAGACGAATGCATTGGAAAATTAAAAACTGAATCTCAAAAAAATGAAAGTGTTTTAATAATTACTGCAGATCATGGAAATGCCGAAAAGATGATAGATGAAAAAGGAGAAATTTTTACTTCTCATACAACAAATTTAGTTCCTTTTACAATTTTCGGATATAACTGTAAACTGAAAAAAATGGGAGCTTTACGCGATGTTTCTCCTACGATACTTGAAATTTTAAAATTAAAAAAACCTGTCGAAATGACAGGTCAGAGTTTAATAATATAAAAATTAATCTTCAAGATGTTTACCTAAAAACTCTGAAGTTATTTTTGTGAGATCTATTTTTCGATCTATTTCATCAATTGAAACTTCTGGATTTTCAGATTTTAAAGCACAAACACTTCCTATTACATCCCCTCCTGAAATTATAGGGTACGCACATAGTGCTTCGTTTTGCATACCTTCTACCGGAATAAATTTTCCTATATCATTTTTTTCTTGAGAAAATGATTCTCGTAAACTCATCAAATTTTCAAGGTATCTTGTTATTCTTCTTTCCATAAATTCTCTTTTTGGCGCACCTGAAACTGCAATTACATGATCACAGTCGGAGATAATAACAGGAATTTTTATGAAATGATAAAGTATATCTGCATACCTTGAAGCAAATGGTGACATTTCTTTTATTATGGAATATTTTTTTAATATAATATCATCAGAATTGTCTGTATAAATTTCGAGTGGATCTCCTTCTCGAATTCTTAAAGTTCTTCTAATTTCTTTCGGAATTACAATCCGACCTAAGTCATCAATTCTTCTAACAATGCCTGTTGACCTCAATATGATTACCTCCTTTTATAAATTTATAAATATATTGTTGTATATTTTTGGATTATTATTCATATTTTACATTTTAAAAATAATAAAATTTAGTGTTTTAATTTACAGGGTTGATAATAACAAACTTTTAGTATATAATTTGTATTATCAATTAAGAAATTGGAGGAATTTATTTTATGAAAGTAAAAGTTGATCAAGAAAGTTGCATTGGATGCGGTATGTGTATTGATGTTTGTCCTAAAGTATTTAAATACAATGATGAAGATAAATCCGAACCGATTATGCAGGAAGTTCCTGAAGATTTAAAAGATAAAACTTTAGAAGCAAAAAATGTTTGCCCTGTAGATGCTATTGAAGTAGATGAATAAATGAAAAATAATTCCATGCTATTTTCAGCATGGAATTTATATTGGTAAATATTTGTCTTAGACGGAAAAATTTTTCAATTCTCCAAAACTAAGATTTATCTTCTTTATTTACAGATGGTCCTTTTTTCCAGTCGTTTATATCAATTGATGTTTTGCCGTCGTAACTTCCAAATAAACTACTTAATACTAATTTTGTCATGAGTTTCGGTGATTTAAAAAATACTTTTATAAATTCTCTTTTATAAGATTCTCCACCTCCTGATACTTTGTCAAGATCTTTTTCATTTAATGTTTCGTTTTCAAAATTTTTTTCTTTCATTTTAATCACTCCTTATTCTTTTTTATATTTATAGTATATATATATATTTGTCAATAGCGTTAACTATTTTTTATATGCAATTTTGTTTTTAAAAGTATTTTTTAAGTATATAATTAAATAATTTTTATTTTTGAAAATTCGGTTTATATTGTGTATTTTTATTTTATATATAATCATATAATTAATTGAATATATTTTATATCACGAGGTGAAACCCGATTTGTTTGTAATTAATTTGAAAAAAAGGCATATTTTTTTTACGCTATTCTTTTTAGTTATAGGCTTTGTTTCTGCTTTGTTTTTAAGAAAAAATAATTTTTCGGCATTTGCTCATGAAAATAAAAATTTTATAAAATATGTAGAGTTT
The DNA here is from genome assembly GCA_934700635.1 of uncultured Eubacteriales bacterium. GTDB lineage: Bacteria > Bacillota > Clostridia > Oscillospirales > Acutalibacteraceae > UMGS1491. The sequence goes on from CAKUXU010000022.1 coordinate 2,314, forward strand.
AATCCTTCATACGAAGCACTTGAAAAGTCTATGCGTGAAGACATAAAATCTCACGGTGAAGAAAATCATGTAAATTGGATTGAAGTTTTAGCATATTTGGGTTCAAAATACGGAGGAGACTTTAAAAAATATAAGGAAAATGATATGGATGAAGTTATTAAGAAACTTAAAAGCGGAGAAAAAATGGTCGATATATCAAAAAACATGAAAAATTATAACTATTACTTTCAAGCATATGAAGCTGTTTTAAAAGAATTTTTAGGTAATTATAAGATTCAAAAAAAATCTAAAAATGGTCAAGAACCTGTTTGGGAAGAAGCATATGGTTTGAAAGCTTTTTCTCCTATTGCGAAAACTTTCCCGTTTTCTCATTTTGATGATTTTGGAGCTTCAAGATCCTATGGATATGCAAGACCTCATCTAGGTCATGATATGATGTGTGCTATAGGTACTCCTGTAATTGCGGTTGAATCTGGTAAAGTTGAAATTATGGGTTGGAATCAATACGGAGGATGGAGAATAGGAATTAGAAGTTTTGACAATAAAAGATATTATTATTATGCTCATTTGAGGCAAAACAAGCCCTTTAAATCCGATTTGAAAGAAGGAGATATTGTCAAGGCGGGCGACGTAATTGGGTATGTCGGAAGAACAGGTTATAGTAAAAAGGAAAATGTTAACAACATAGAACAAAGCCACCTTCATATTGGAGTTGAACTTATTTTTGATGAATCGCAAAAAGAATGTGATAATGAAATATGGATAAATCTTTATGCAATAACAAAGCTTTTAGAAAAGAATAAATCTGCAGTTATTAGAAATTCTGAAACAAAAGAATACACCAGAGAATTTGATTTTTCTGAGCAAAATTTAGATTCTCTTTAATACAGTAAAAATGAAAACAGTGTAAGCTCGTTTTTGAGGTTACACTGCGTTTTTTAATAGTAAAGTTTATTTTTTTGTACACCACTTAACTTTGTCAAATTCTTTTTTAGCGTTAATAACTGGCAAAACAAATTCTTTTTCTGTTTCTACTAAAATCTTATTTCCTCCAGATATACTTTCTAAATCTTTTTCAGAGAGATTTGATGTATTTTTTTCAACTATTAAATTTATAATATCTCCCATTAATTTAATGTCTTCTGTAGAAATATCGGTTTCTTTTTCTTCCTTAAAAGCTTTTTGGACTTCTTCGGCTGTTTGCATATCCAGAATATTGCTCATAAAATCTTCATCTTTCAAAATATCAGCTAGTTCTTTTTTACTTATCATATTTAGTTATCCCTCCTGTATATTAAATATTTTAATATTAATCACTTGCAGATTATATAAATTATTTGAAATAATGTCAATAATATTTATACAAACTGCATTTATTATACAACTTTTAATAAATTAAACAGTTTAAAAAAACGATATCTGATTACTTCTTGGTAGATCTTTAAGTACACCGGCTTCTTCAAGGGTTTCTATAACCGCTTTGGTTACTTTTGATTTTATTTGAATGTCATCTATTGAAATATATTTTCCGTCAGCTCTTGAATCTACAAGGCACTGAGCTGCAGATTGACCTACTCCTGAAAGAGAAGAAAACGGCAACCTTATTTTTCCATCTTCAACTAAAAATTTATGCGAATCTGACTTATAAAGATCAACAGGTAAGACTTTTATTCCTCTTGCAAGCATTTCATTTACAATTTGAAATGTTGAGTAAGCACTTTGTTCTTTTGCACTGGCTTCTTTTCCTTTATTCATTATTTCTGCCATTTTCTTTTTTAAGGCGTCTTTACCTTTCATAACAACAAGTCCATCGAAATCTTCTCCACGAACTGTAAAGTAAGCGGCATAATATTGTATCGGTTTGTAGACTTTATACCAACCGAGTCTCAGAGTAGATATCATGTACGCAGCAGCATGAGCCTTTGGAAACATATATTTTATTTTCATACATGAAGAAATATACCATTCTGGCACATTATGTTCTCTCATGGCTTTTAAATGTTCAGGAGTTAAAAGTTTAGTTGCTTTACCTTTTCGAACGATTTCCATTATGCTAAACGCTGTTTTGGGGTCAAGTCCTTTATGCATTAAGTAAGTCATGATATTATCACGTGTTCCAATAACCTCGGAAATTGTACAAATTCCTTTTTTAATAAGTTCGTGTGCATTTCCATTCCAGACATCGGTTCCATGCGAAAGACCTGAAATTTGAAGTAAGTCAGAAAAAGTTTTTGGTTTGCATTCAAGAAGCATTTGACGCACAAAGTTTGTTCCGACTTCGGGGAGAGAAAAAGTTCCAGTATGAGAATCTATTTCAATTGGTTTAATTCCTAAAGCTTCAGTAGATGTAAAAAGAGACATTACTTTTTTGTCGTTCATAGGAACATCGGTTACTTTTATTCCTGTGTAATCTTCTAAATACTTGTATATTGACGGAACATCGTGTCCGAGCTCATCAAGTTTACAAATTGTATCGTGAATTGCATGGAAATCGAAATGGGTGGTTATATTATCGGATTTTTGATCATTTGCAGGTCTTTGAACAGGGCAAAAATCGTAAATTTCTTTTCCTTTTGGAACAACAACCATACCTCCCGGATGCTGCCCAGTAGTTCTTTTAACTCCTGTACAGCCGGTTGCAAGTCTTAAAGTTTCGGACTTTTTAAGATTAATGCCTCTTTCTTCTGCATATTTTTTAGTAAATCCTATACCTGTTTTTGTTGCCACTGTTCCTATGGTTCCCGCTTTAAAGACATTATCTTTACCGAAAAGTGTTTCGGTATATCTATGTGCGAAAGATTGATATTCGCCAGAAAAGTTAAGATCTATATCAGGAGTTTTATCTCCATCAAATCCTAGAAACGTTTCAAAAGGAATATCATGACCGTCTTGTAAGTATGTTTCTCCGCATTTTGGACATTTTTTAGGAGGTAAATCAAAACCTGACCCATAACTTCCGTCAGTTATAAATTCCGAGTTTCTACATTTGGGGCAAAGATAATGAGGTACCAGAGGATTTACTTCTGATATTCCTGAAATAGTTGCGACAAATGAAGAACCTACTGAACCTCTTGATCCTACTAAATAGCCATGTTTTTCAGAATCTGCGACTAATTTTTGAGCTGTCATATAAAGTACAGAAAATCCATGCTTTGTTATTGACCCTAGTTCTTTGTCCAGTCTATCTGAAACTATTTTTGGAAGTGGACTTCCGTATTTTTCTTTGGCACGTGACATGGTTATGCTTATTAATTCTTCTTGAGCTCCAGGTATAAATGGAGGGAAAACTCCTGGAGGTATAGGAGATAAATACTCAATTTCATCCGCAATTTTATTTGTATTTTCCACGACTACTTCATATGCAGTTTTTTCATCCAAATAGGAAAATTCCTCTAGCATTTCAGCGGTTGTTCGAAGATAAAGCGGTGCTTGATTATCTGCGTCATCATACCCTTGACCTGCCATTAGAATTTTTCTGTATTCTGAATCTTGAGGGTCTAAAAAGTGAACGTCTCCTGTTGCGACCACTGGAATATTTAGTTCTTTTCCTAATTTTATAATGGTTTTATTGAATTCTTGAAGAGTTTCTTTATTGTCGGCTATACCACTGCGAATCATAAAATCGTTGTTACCTATCGGCTGAATTTCAAGGTAGTCGTAAAATTTTGCTATTTCTACTAAATCGTTCCAAGGTCTTCCGCTGACAACAGCTTTAAAAAGTTCTCCAGCTTCACAGGCACTTCCGATTATTAATCCTTCTCTGTATTTTATAAGTTCACTTTTTGGTATACGAGGCTTTTTATAAAAATATTTAAGATGCGCAAACGAAATCAATTTGTATAGATTTTTAAGACCTACTTGATTTTTTACTAAAATTATCATATGGTAAGTGAATAATTTTTTTGAATCAGTACCCGAAAGAGATGTATTTATTTGAGATATGTTTGAAATATTTCTTGTATCTCTTGCAAGTTCCAGTAATTTTACAAAAATATATGCAAGAGCTCTTGAGTCGTCACAAGCTCTGTGATGTTTAAATGATGGAATTTTTAAAAATCTTGCTATTGTGTCTAACTTATAGTTTTTTATGCTTACTATAATAGCGCGGCTTAATGGTACTGAATCCATATATGTAAAATTGAAAGAAATATTATATTTTTCAGATACAGCTTTCACAAAAGAAACATCAAAATTAGCATTGTGAGCAACTAATACGGGGGAATTTCCGCAAAACTTAATAAACTTTTCAAGTGCTTCTTTTTCCTTGGGCGCACCGACAAGCATTTCTTGAGTTATTCCTGTCAATTCCGTAGTTTTTTCAGAAATTTGCATTTCCGGGTCAACAAATATTGAAAATTCTTCAAGTAATTCAAAATTTTTAACTTTTACAGCACCGATTTCTATTATTTTGTCTTGATTTGCATTAAGACCTGTTGTTTCAAGATCGAAGCATATAAATTCACCGCTAAAGTCTCTAGAATCTTTACCTGTTACTATTGGGAGCATATCATTTACAAAATACGCTTCGGTACCATACAGAATTTTAATTTTATTTTCTGAGGATTTATTTATTTTGTTTGCACAATTCATAGCTTCGGGAAACGCTTGAGCAACTCCATGATCTGTTATTGCAACTGCTTTATGACCCCATTTGTGAGCTCTTTCAACTAAATCTGATGTGCTATTCATTCCGTCCATTGAAGACATATTTGTATGAAGATGAAGTTCTACTCTCTTTTTTTCTGCATTGTCTTTAACTTCGTATTTAGCTACGACATTTATATTTTTTGGTCTCATTACTACTTCTTTTTCAAAGGTATCTTCCGAAATATCTCCACTGACAAGAATTGTCATACCAACTTTAATTTTTTCAAGATATGAAGATAAATTTTTACTTTCTATAACTTTTATTATAAGCGAACTTGTATAATCTGTAATATATATGGAGTAAATTACTTTTTTATTGTCTTTTGTAGGCCTTCCATCAACAAAGAATACATCTCCCCAAACTGCTGCAGATCCAATTTGAGGGTCTATTTCAATAAGGGGTGTGATTTCGTTTTTAATTTTATTCCCATAAAGTACTTTTACATTTTCTCTGGATATTTTCGGTAAAAGACTATTTTTATTTCGAATTTCTATGGTAGGAGCATCAAAAGTAATTTCAGGCTCTTTTGTTTTAATCGGAATTTTTACTTCTGATACTTCTTTAGGTACATCTTTTTCATAGAATTTAATTTCAATTTTTTTACATAACTTTTTAGAAAGAGTCTCAGAAATTTTTTTGTCGATGCCTTTTTGAAGTAAAAGCATTTTTCCACCTTTGAAAACTGTTATAGAAACCAATGAATCTAAAATTTCTATAGATGCATTTTTTAAAATTTTTGTAATTGAAGGGTATTCTTTACAACATTCTAGTGCTGTTTTTTTTAATTCTTCGTTTTCTGATAGTTCAGTAAAAACATTCATTAAATTTATTTTTACTGATTTTAATTTTAGAGTGGAATCACGCAGTAAATTTTCGGCTTTTTTTATCTCTTCAAGATGTATAGGTTTTTCTGATGTTATATCTATGGAAAGTCCACAGTGAACTTTGTCCACTCTTAAAAATTGGACAGTTGAATTCATGATGGAGGAATCTAAACTGTTATCTATGTAATTTTTAAAAAAATCTTTAAATGCTTTCAATTTAAAACTCTTCCTTTTAAGTAATGCTGTTTTTTTCCATAAGATCAATTTCTTTTTTTAATTCCAGAAGTAAATCGCTTTCTTTTACAGTTTTTATTACTTTTCCCTTCTTAAAAATTACACCTAAACCGTCCGCTCCTGCGATTCCTATATCTGCTTCTTTTGCCTCTCCTGGTCCGTTAACGGCACAACCCATAATTGCTACTTTTAGATTTGATTTGTTTTTTTCAAACATTTTTTCTGCTTTAGTTGCAATGTCTATTAAATTAATTCTTGTTCTTCCGCAAGTAGGACATGAAATAATATTTATTCCTTTGTTATATAGGTTAAGTGATTTAAGTATTCCTATACCGCATTTTACCTCTTCTACTGGATTGTCGGTAAGCGAAACACGTATGGTATCACCGATACCGTTTAAAAGAAGGGAACCTATACCGATAGAAGATTTAATTGTTCCCATAAATTTCGTGCCTGTTTCGGTGACTCCCAAATGAAGTGGATAATTGCACATTTGGCTCATTAAATTATAAGCTTCCACGCAACTTTTTACATCTGATGATTTAAGTGAAACCACTATGTTATCAAAATCACAAGATTCAAGAATTTTTATGCTGTCCAGTGCGCTTTTACACATAGCTTCAGATCTATTTGGGTTTGAAACAAGATATTTTTCAAGAGAACCAGAATTAATACCGACTCGTATTGGAATATTTTTTTCTTTGCATACTTTGGTTAATTTTTTTATATTTTCTTTGCTTGTATTTCCCGGATTAATTCTTATTTTGTCAATTCCTGCATAAACAGACTCTATGGCGAGTTTATAATCGAAATGAATATCTGCAACAAGTGGAATGTCAACACTATTTTTTAAAGAATCTATTAATTTAATAGATTCTTTATCCGGGACAGCTACCCTTAATATGTCACAACCGGCATTTTTAAGTTCAATAGCTTGAAGTATATTTTTTTCAATTTCATATGAAGGAATACTAAGCATTGATTGTACTGATATAGGATTTTCTCCACCTATTTTAATTTTACCTATTGAAACTTCTTTGGTTTTTCTTTTCATTTTTTCAAAAATCCTCCTTTAGTTTTTCCCCAGTAGTCTTAATATGTCGTTATAGGAAATAAATATAGCTAAAATTATAAATAAAATAAAACCTATAGTATGAATAAGACCTTCATATTTTTGATTTACTTTTTTCCCGGTTATAAGTTCAAAAAATAAAAATACGAGTCTACCTCCGTCTAAAGAAGGTAAGGGAAGTAAGTTTATTATTCCTAAGTTTATTGTTATCATCGCAAGGAGTGAAAGTAAATTATTCATACCCGTCATGAAACTCGTTTTAAGACCTTCGGATGTCGCTTGACCCATTGCAGAGGCAATACCTATAGGGCCACTCATTAAGTTTAAAGAAATTTTTCCGGTTATAAGGCTTAACAAACTTTTCCAAGTAATTTGAATTGTTGACATATTGTCAAGAATTGTTTGAGAAATTAAAGTAAAGAAATTTTTTTCTACAGTATTTAAGCTAAAATCTATAGACGGTTTATTGGAATTTGATTGATTTTCTTTTGTTCCGAATTCAACATTACTTAAATTAATTTTTTCTCCGTTTCGTTCTACGCAAATATCAAAATTTGTTTTATCGGAAAGAGAAAGGACGAAAATTATATCCTTGTAGGTAAACACAGGGGTATCATTTACTTTTGTTATTTTATCTCCTATTTGGAGTCCTGAACTTTGAGAAAGTGAATTCTCGGAAAATTTGGAGATAGTAGTAGAAACAAAACCGTTGCTTTGCATCATAACAATTAGAGTGATTAAAAATCCTAGAACGAAGTTCATAATCGCTCCCATGGCAACTATTATTATTTTTTGCCAGGGTTTTTTAGTATCGAATGCTCTTGCATCTTTACTTTTTTCATCTTCACCTTCCATAGCGCAAAATCCACCCATAGGAAATGCTCTTATCGAAAATAAAGTTTCTCCTCGTTGAATTTTAAAAATTTTAGGTCCCATTCCTAGTGCAAATTCATTGACTTTAACGCCAAAAGATTTAGCGGTAAAATAATGACCCCATTCATGAGATATAATCACGAAATTGAATAACAAAATTCCTATTATTATAAAAAGTATATTCATTTTTTAGCCTCCCTAATTTTTAAATTCAATACATCTTTTTCGGTAGAATCTTTTACTTTTTTATCAAGAGAGATTATTTCTTCAAGTGTATTTGGACTGCAAGATTTAAATTTTTCAAGTTCTGATTTTACTAATTTTATAATATCTATAAATTTTATTTTACTTTCCAAAAAAAGCTCAACTGCTTTTTCATTTGCGGCATTGAGTGCTACACAAGTATCTTCTTTAAAGGCTTTTTTGCATATTTCCATAGATTCAAAAACTTTATAGTCAGGTTTAAAAAAGTTGATTTCCTTGTAATTGGTCAAATTAAGTGAAGGTGCGTTACATTTTACTTTGTTTGGGTATGTCAATGCGTATTGAATTGGCATTTTCATGCTAGGATAAGACATTTGTGCCAAAAACGATCCGTCTTGAAATTCCACCATAGAGTGTACAATGCTTTGACGATGTATAAGAACTTCTATATTCTCGATAGAAACATCAAAAAGATGTGCAGCTTCTATAATTTCAAATCCTTTATTCATCATCGTAGCAGAATCTATAGTGATTTTTTTACCCATACTCCAGCTTGGATGATTAAGAGCTTCACTTAAAGAAACATTTTCTAAATCTTCGTATGTTTTTCCGAAAAATGGACCTCCTGAAGCGGTTAGAATAAGCTTTTTAATATCTTTTGAACCCTGTAAACATTGAAAAATAGCACTGTGCTCACTGTCAACAGGAAGAATAGAGACATTTTTTTCTTTTGCAATCTTTTTTATTAAATTTCCACCTGTTACCAATGTTTCTTTATTTGCTAACGCTATATTTTTACCAGATTTTATAGCTTCATATGTTGGTAAAAGTCCTGAAATTCCCGAAAGAGCGGTTACTACCGTTTCTGCTGAGGAAACAGTTGCAGCTTGGCATATTCCTTCGGTTCCGGACAAAATTTTTGTTGAAGTATCTTTAACTCTGTCTTTTAAAATAGATGCCTTTTCCAAATTTGCAACTGCGGCTATTTTGGGCTTAAAAATTCTTATTTGCTTTTCAAGTAAATCTATATTTTGAAAAGAAGATAAAGCTTCAACATTTAAATTTAATTCTTTTGCCACCTCTAAAGTCTGAGTTCCTATAGAACCCGTTGATCCTAAAACACAAATATTTTTTTTCAAATTAATCACTCTTTTAAAATATTATAGGTATGAAATTTAAATATAAATACACAAAAGGCACTACAAAAATAACACTGTCAAAACGATCCAAAATTCCACCGTGCCCTGGCATTAGGTTTCCGAAATCTTTCACACCGCACTTTCTTTTTATTGTTGAAAAACATAAATCTCCAAGTGAAGAAATTAAAGACCCTAAAATTCCTAATACGATTACTGAAAAATAATTGATCTGTTGTTTTTGAGGAAATACATAATTATTGAAAACAGCAGCTATTAAAATTACGCATAATAAGCATACTATTATTCCACCAATAAAACCTTCTAAAGTCTTTTTAGGACTTATTTCGGGACAAAGCTTACTTTTTCCAAAAAGTTTTCCGCAAAAATATGCTCCCGTGTCTGACATCCAAGCAATTGACAATGCTAAAAATACATAA
>CAKUXU010000023.1 GCA_934700635.1 uncultured Eubacteriales bacterium
TCGAAAATGCCTTTTCTAATCCATTTAGCAGAATATATTTTTGCTTTTTTTAAAGCTCTTATAACTTTTTCTAATTTTGCAATTTTAGCTTCTGGTGAGGGATTCTCTTTTAATTCAATGTTTAAAGCATTATAGAGATCCAATACAATTTTTCTTTCTGTTTTAGATCTTTTGCACTCCTTGCTTAATAGTGCAGTTGCAAAATCTTCTGGGCTATTTGATGCTATAATATTTTTGCCATCCAATTTATTAGCATCTTTTAAACCTAAATTTTCAGGAGTTAATTTTGTTATGTTATTTTTTGCATAAAGCGAAAGATTTGACAAGAATTTTTTGCAAAATTTGTCATTATCTATTTTTGTAGGTGAAATTGATTCGTCTTTCTTATTGGAACAACTTATCGTTGGATTTTCTTTTTCAAAGCTGACGTTTTCTATTGCTTGTGATACCGCTTTGATACAGTCTTTCCAGTACTCAGTTTTTCCTAGATCAAACAGATAGCTACTAATAACACCATTTCTTATCCATTTGGCTGAATATTTCCGAGCTTCTTTTAAAACTGTTAAAATTTTTTTCAATTTTGCAATTTTAGCTTCTGATGATGGATTTTTTTCTAATTTTATATTTAATACATGATATAAATCTGTTATTATTTTTTTTTCGGTTTTTGAATTTTTGCATTCTTCATTAATGCTGTAGGATACATATTTAGTAGTATTGTAACTGGAAATTTGACCAGCTTTAAACCCATCTTCAAAAGATAAATTTTCTGGAGTTAATTTTTCGATGTCATAGAGCGCATAAACAGCAATCCTACAAAGAAAATTCCTGCAGTTCTTTGATTTTCCTGATTTTTTTGCCGGATCAACAAATTTAGTATCATTTTCAAACTTATCTGATTCATAGTTTTTTTTAAATCTATTCACATATTTTTGTACTGTGGAACTCATTTGTTATCACCCCTAAATAATTTTTTATATAATTTTACTATAAATATTTAGATGTGTCAAGAGGATTTTTTACTTTTTATTAAAAATAAAAATTCCCACCATATATAGGCGGGAAGTTATTTAATCATTTGTACATTCAGAAAATTTGTCTAAAGTCTTTAAATATTCATAAGCAGATGAAACATTAAAGTTTTCGTTATAAGGTATGTTTAAATATTCTGCACTTATTAAAACGTCCATTGGATTTCCCAGCAATAAAGCTTCTTTTTCTATTTGTCTTTTTTCTTTATTTTCATAAGATGCTATTTCAATTATGGTTGCATGATTGATTATATTATTTATGCTTACTACTCTGTGATAAGTTGTTGGAATATTAGAGTTTTTTGAATTTAATTTTTTAATTATAGCCATTTTATAAATCTCCTTTTGTAAAATTTTTATTTATACCCAATTATTTGAGTTATGTAAAATAGATTTCCTTTTACTGGTTGAGACAATGTATCTTTAATTACGCAGTATCCGCAACAAGAGCTTTCCCATAACGCCATATCTTCGGAAAGATTTATTCTAGAAGTTCTTATTATAATTTCACCGGAACTTTCTAAATACGTTATTTCTTGCAACAATGTATTTTTTGTGGCTATTTTATAAACTTTTGTAGACAATTTTATCGTTGGAGTTCTGTGATAATATATTTCTATAAAATCATAATTTTCAACATTGTCGTTTAAAGATATAATTGACGACTGTGTTCCTGAGTTATTACTGTACAGAACAGTGGGGGAGACTTTTGCATTTATTTCATTTATTGCTCCGACTACGGTTGATTTTTCGGTTGTTGAAAGATTAGAAATATTTCCGACTGAATTCGAAAAAGAATTAGCATTTTCTATTGCGGAAATTAAACTGTTAAATTCTGAGGTGCTTTCTATAGCTTCTGAAAAATCGCTTGTATCTGAAACTATTATTTTTAATCCCGTAACTTTCAAAAGCAATTCTTCACCTGAAAAAATATGAAATTCGCAGTTTAAAACTCCTGAAATAGCAAGAACTTGAGACGTTAAGCTTAAAGATACTTTGTTATTTGATTCGTCCACAGTGCATGTATTATAAATTGTAGTTCCGTCAGGTTTCAAAGCATAAAACACTACTGATTTTCCTGAAAGGTTTAAAAATGTACTGTTTCCTGTGTCGAAATACACTTCAATGTTTCTGGAATTAATTTCACCTTTGTTTACATATATATCGGTGTGGTTTAAATTCCAAACATTTAAATATATTTGTTTTGTAACCATTTTTGGTGGTACCTCCTTGAAGAATAATTAATTGAAAAATATATTTTCACTATTCAATCTAAAAACTTAAAAAGTTGAGTTTTAAAAGGCAAATAAAAAAATACAGACAATCATTTTAATGATTGCCTGATATAAAACATTTTACTATCTTGAGTTTATTTGTTCTTCTTCCTGAGTTTCTCCTCTGTCTTCAAGGAGAACTACGTTTACATTAAAGGTAGTGCTGTCTTTGTTTGATGAATCCATAGACGATTTACGTCGAAAAACAGTAAGAGAAATCGTTTCGCCAGGGCTATGTTTAGAGAGTTCTCCATAAAATGTATCAAAACTGTTTATATCTATATTATTTATTTTTGTTATGATATCTCCATTTTGAACGTTAGCTGACTCAAGACTGCTACCGCTGTAAATTTTATGAACTAATATACCAACGGGTACATTATACATTTGAGATTGATATGCAGTGACTTGCATTGCACTTATGCCAAGCCTGACTCTGCCAGAAACATATCCTTTACTGATTATATCACTTACTACTGCTTTTACATCATTAGAAGGTACGGCAAATCCCATTCCTTCAAGCCCTGCAGCGCCTATTTTCATTGAGTTTATTCCTATAACTTGACCATACATATTGATAAGGGGTCCTCCGGAATTTCCCGGATTAATTGCTGCATCGGTTTGAATGTATTTTACTAAACTGTTTGAAGATATACTTTTTGAACGATTTATAGCCGAAACTATTCCGCGAGTTAATGTGCTTGCAAAATCAAGGCCAAGAGGATTTCCGAGTGCTAATACGGATTCACCTACTTTTACCTGATCCGAGTCTCCTAAAGTAGCACATGAAAGACCAGATTTTTCACATTTTATAACTGCTAAGTCTGTACGAACATCATATCCGACAACTTTTCCAGAGAATTCTTCATTGGTATTAGAAACAATTTTTATATTATTCTTTTTTGAATTATTAACAACATGGGAATTTGTTACTATATAACCTTTTTCATCAATTATAACACCTGATCCTTGGCTTATCGGATCTGAAATGATATTTGCTTCTGAATCGTAAACCACTACTCCGACTACACACGGAGCCAACTTATTATAAACCGTTTCAGCCGATAACTGATTTTCATCTTCGGGTTTTTGTTCAAATTTTATGTTTGGCTCATCAAGTTGAGAATTATTTTGATTTGACGAGCTTATACTATTATTTCTTTGACTTGATTTAGAAGTAGATATATAACCATTTTTCCAGAAATATACTATGCAAACTATTAGTATTATAACTAAAAATACGAGTATGCCGATAGTAGCTGAAAGAAAAGACTTTATTTTCTTGTCATGATCTTTATTAGGGTTTGGACTATCTTCAAAATCTATTTCTTCACGGTTCGAAAAAATATCTTTTTCTCCTGATTTTTCTTCATTTAAACTGTTATCTTGAATTCTTTCAGATATTTTAAAATCCAATTCTTTTGTATCATCAAAATTATCCATTTAATTTATTTCCTCCTTCTTCCATTAAATCCTGAAATTGTTGTTTATTCATTTTTTCATTTATAATTAAATATTCTGCCAAAGCATGAAGCTTTTCTATATTTTCCTCAAGAATCTTCTGAGCTTTGTTGTAGCAAGACATAATTATTTTTTGAATTTCTGCATCTATTTTAGAAGCCGTTGATTCTGAATACTCTTTAACATGACCTCCATCTTTTCCTATAAATACTTCAGAACTTGATTCTTCAAAAACAATAGGCCCGAGAATTTCGCTCATTCCGTATTTTGTTACCATTGATCTTGCCAGTCCTGTTGCACGTTTAATATCTGAGGAAACTCCTGTGGAAGTATCTTTCAAAATTAATTTTTCTGCTGCCATACCGCCAAGACAAACTATAATTTCTTCGTTTAATTTATTTTTAAACACATAAGTTTCATCTTTTTCGGGTAGATACAGTGTATATCCTCCTGCTGATCCCCTTGGAATGATCGAAATTTCATGAACTTCATCCTGAGTTTTACAAAAATATGATGTTATTGCATGACCCGCTTCGTGATAAGAAACATGTCTTTTGTCTTCTTGACTGATAACTTTTGATTTTTTTTCTGGTCCAATTGAAACTTTAATAGTAGCTTCTTCTATTTCGGTCATACCTATCATTCTCAGTCCACGTCTAACAGATAAAATAGCAGCTTCATTAATAAGATTTTCAAGATCGGCTCCTGTAAATCCTGCTGGTGTTTTAGCAATGGTTTTTAGTTTTACATCTGGGGCGAAAGTTTTACCTTTTGCGTGGACTTTAAGAATTTCTTCTCTTCCTTTTATGTCCGGGTAACCCACATATATTCTTCTATCAAATCTGCCAGGTCGCATAAGAGCAGGGTCAAGTATATCTGGTCTGTTTGTAGCCGCTATCATTATAACCCCTTCGTTTTCTCCAAAACCATCCATCTCAACGAGGAGCTGATTTAGTGTTTGTTCACGTTCATCATGTCCTCCTCCGAGTCCAGAGCCACGTTGGCGACCGACCGCGTCTATTTCATCTATAAAAATTATGCAAGGTGAATTTCGTTTTGCTTGTTCAAACAGGTCTCTTACTCTTGAAGCTCCTACACCTACGAACATCTCAACAAAATCTGATCCTGACATGGAAAAAAACGGAACTCCCGCCTCTCCGGCGACTGCTCTTGCAAGTAAAGTTTTACCTGTTCCAGGAGGACCCACTAAAAGTAACCCTTTAGGAATTCTTGCACCAATAGCGGTATATTTTTCAGGCGATTTAAGAAAATCCACTATTTCGGAAAGTTCTTCTTTTTCTTCATCTGCTCCGGCAACATCTTTAAACGTTGCTTTTCGTGAATCATTTGGATTATTTTTAAATCGTGCTTTTCCAAATCCAAATTGGCGACCGCTTTCTCCGTTTAAAGCATTTAGTTTTTTCATGAAAATCCATCCGACTAGGCATAGCATCAAAGTGGGTAAAATTACAAATGTAATGCTGCTTGTTATCCATGAAGTTTCAGCAGGTTTAGTAATGTCATAAACCATTGGAGCATTTTCATTTTTTGCATTATATTCTTCTACATAATCTTTTATGTCCATATACATTAAGTTTGCACTCGGAGCTGTATAGTAAATCACACTTTCGTCTTTAAGAGTAATTTCCATATTTCCGGATCCAAGATTCATGCTGTACTTAACTACTTGTTGATTTTTGAATTTGTCTATTATCTCCGAATAATTATATGTTTTAGAAGGGGAGATACCATTTACAAGTGCAAAAGTTAAAACTATTAAAAGTGGTAATCCTAAAAAAGCAAGTATACTTTTCCAAACTTTATTTTTATTTTCCAAAATTAACATCACTCCATACTTTCATTTTTATAAAGAAATTCATTTATGTATTACTGCTTTCGTCGAGAACAGTTACAAATGGTAAATTCCTATACTTACCATTATAGTCCATTCCGTAGCCAATTACAAATTTATCTGAAATTTCTATTCCAACATAGTCTGCTTCTATGTCTACTTTTCTTTTTGAAGGTTTATCTAAAAATGTACATATTTTAAGGCTTTTTGGATTTTTCTCATTTAACATTTCAGTAACCTTTTTTAAAGTATATCCACTTTCAAGAATATCTTCAATGATTAATACGTCGTAATTGGTTATATCTATGTCAAGACCTTTCAAAACTTTAACTTCTCCGCCTAGATTTTGTGTTCCCACATAACTTGACATACACATAAAATCAACTTCACAATTATAAAGTTTTATTTCCTTCATAAGGTCTGAAATAAATAAAATAGACCCTTTTAAAATTCCCACGAGAAGAAGGTTTTTATTTTTATAGTCATTTGTAATTTGTTTCCCTAATTTTTTTACAATTTTGTCAATTTCTTCGCAGTTTAAAAATATTTTGCCTATATATTCATTCATAATGTTTTTACTCCTTAAATCTTAATTTTTTCTAGTTTGATTATTGCTACTTTTTTAGTTTCTGAGTTTGGAATGAAATTTTTTGAAACACCGATTTTGTGAGTCCATACAACAGTATTTTCATTTGCAAGAATAGGTATATTTTCTCGATCTTCCGGAGGAATTTTAACCTCATTAAAAATCTTTTTAATACTTTTTGTTATTTTTCTTTCTTTAAAAGTAAATTTATCTCCGGGACGCCTATTCCTGAAAACACTGCCAGGTGGGACTTTTTCAAAATCAAGAGCATAAATGTTTTTTTTATTTTCTAGTTTATTGTATTCTTCAATACTAATTATATCTAAAGTTATTTTAGCTCCTATTTCAGGCAATATATTTAAATTTTTAACAGGGTACTGCCATTTCGGATATTCATGATTTGAATTTTCCTCTACATTTAAATTGCCTTTTGAATAGGATATTATTTTTCCTCCTGAAATACACATTTTTCCTTGCTTATTTTTTATTATTTTTTCTAAATCTTTTATATGTTTCTGTTCTGTACTGCCATTTTCACTGTGTTTATTAATAATTTTCATGAGTACTCGATTTTTTATGGCACAGGGGAGAGAAACTATTTCATTTGGAGAACTGCTACTTTGAATTTTGTTTGCAAAATTTTCTAAATAATTTTCATCTTCTCTTATAGAAGTAATAGCTCGGTTTATTGCATTTTCAAAATTTGGATTTATTTCTTTAAACTTAGGGATAATATCTAAACGAATTTTATTTCTTGTGTAATCTTTTTCAAAGTTTGAACTGTCGTTTACATAACTAAGATTATTTCTGTGGCAGTATTCTTCTATTTCTTCTCTTTTTATTTCAATTAACGGTCTTATTATATTTTCACGTACAGGAGGAATTCCACAAAGCCCTTTCAGACCTGTTCCTCTTGAAAGACGCATTAAAATAGTTTCTACATTGTCAGAAAGAGTATGCGCCGTGGCAATTTTTGAATTTTTGTTTTGGTTTGCTACTTGATTAAATACTTCATATCTTATTTTTCTTCCTGCTTCTTCCATTCCGATTTTTAGTTCTTTTGAAATTCTAGGAATATCTACTTCTTTAATAATTAAATTTATTTTCAATTCTTTACAGAAATCTTTTACGAAAATTTCATCCCTTTTTGCTTCTTCATTTCTAATACCATGATTTATATGCACAGCGTGTAAATTAAAATTCATTTTTTTGCTAATTGTATATAAAAAATGCGTAAGCGAAACCGAATCGGCACCGCCAGAAAGACCTACGATTATATTTTCAGTATTTTCAAGCATTTTATAACTGTTTATTGTTTTTAAAGCTTTAGAAATCATTTCTTAAGCCCTCCCGAGCAGTAAAATGCATAAACTCACCTTGCCAGTGAAGAGGTATCGAACGTGTTTCACCATGACGATTTTTAGCAACTATACATTCACCACTGTTTGTATCGCAGTTTTCGGAATTTTCTCCATTTGAATAATATCCTTCTCTATATAAAAACATAACTATATCGGCATCTTGTTCAATAGATCCTGAATCTCTTAAATCCGAAAGTACAGGTTTGTGATCCGTACGTTGTTCACTTGCCCTTGAAAGCTGTGAAAGTGTGAGAAGCGGCACATCAAGCTCTTTTGCAAGAATTTTTAAATTTCTTGTTATTTCTGAAATTTCCTGAACACGGTTGTTAATTGCTTTGGGGCTCGACATTAACTGAAGGTAATCTATAATTACAAGGTCCGCTCCTCCGAGTCTTCTTAACTTTGCTTTCATCTCAGGAATTGTTATTCCTGGCGTATCATCTATATATATCGGAGCTTTGGATAATGTATCTCCTGCTTCTATTAACCTTGCCCATTCTTGATCCGAAAGTTTACCGATTCTCAGTGTTTGACCAGGTATCCTTGCTTCTGTTGAAAGCATTCTAGAAACAAGCTGCTCTTTTGACATTTCAAGCGAGAAAAAAGCAACTTTTTTTTCTTTTACTACTCCGACATGATGGGCTATATTTAGCGAAAAACTTGTTTTTCCCATACCTGGGCGTGACGCAAGCAATATAAGGTCAGTTTTATTAAGTCCCATAATCACTCTGTCGAGATCTTTTATTCCTGTTGGTACGCCACTATATTCAAATTCTGTTTGAGAGTTTAAATAATCTAAGCGGTCGAACGTTTGAAGTACAATTTCATTTATTTTTTGTAATCCGTGAGTTTCTTTTCCTCTTCTTATGTCAAAAATTTTTTGTTCTGCATAGTTTAAAAGTTCCGAAGGATTAAGCTCGGAATCAGAAGAATTTTCTATTATTTCATTTGCTGCATTTACAAGTTTTCTGATGCTGTATTTATCTCTTACAATTTCAGCATAATAAACTATATTTGCAACCGAAGGAACACTTTGAGCCAACTGCAAAAGATAAGACTTATAATTTACCGATTCATCTTCTTCGGATTTTAATTTATCAAGTAAAGTAACATAATCTACCGCTTGACCGGAAGTAAACATTTCGAGCATAATGTTGTATATTTTTTTATGACTTGAAACGTAAAAATAATCAGGGCCGGTAATTATTTCAGCTATTTGATCGAGACATGAGGAATCTATGAGCACCGAACCAAGCACCGACTGCTCTGCTTCTAAATTATAATGTAATTTGCTTTCTTCAAAATTAGAAATGTCAGTGCCCATTTAAAATATTTCACCTCAACAATGTGCTTACTTAAAATACTGTTTTATATTTTCCCTTTAATCCAACATTTGTGGCAAAGAGCAATATACTTATCCTCTCCGCCGATATCTATAATATTTCCATTATAAATAACTTTATTGCCAGAATATCTTGCGTTAATTATAGCTTTAGTTGTGCATTTGCTGCACATGGATTGAATCTCCCGCATGGTGTCGCAAACTTCAACTATTCTTCTTGAACCTTCAAATAAATGTCCTGTGTAGTCCGTTTTTAATCCGTAGCACATAATCATTATGCCGTTATCGGCTAATTTTCTCAGTTCATCGACTTGGTCACTTGAAAGAAATTGAGCTTCATCAACTATGATTATATCATAACTGAAATTTTTAAGAACATCAAAAATTGAAGCATTTCTCTCGAGAAGAATAGCTTCGCTTGAAAGCCCTATTCTTGACTTTATAATTGTTTTACCGTCTCTTGTGTCTAGACTTGGTTTTAAAAGAATAACTTTCTTTCCGCGTTCTTCAAAATTGAATTTTTTCATAAGTGCATTTGCGGTTTTACTGGAGCCCATTACTCCGTAATAAAAATAAAGCTTCAAAATGTTCACCCTTGTTTTTACGATTACATAAGGTGTCCGTAGGGACACCCATTTAAGATAAATATTATTTTTAATTTTGGCGGAGCGGGTGGGATTCGAACCCACGTGGGATTGCTCCCAAACTGATTTCGAGTCAGCCCCGTTATGACCACTTCGATACCGCTCCAAATTTACTGTATATCCAGTATATTAATATTTTATTTGTTTTTTGAAACAATGTCAAGAAAAAATATTTTTTGTTTCCGCCTGTTTTTGACATAATACTCACAACGTTTTAAGTAATAATATTATCAAGGCCCTAAAAGTCATAAATAAAGATGTATAGGGGGGTATATGAAGCAAACAGTATATATAGACATACTTATAGGAGTAAATTTAATAATAAATTATTTTTTACTTCTGGTTACTTCTAAATTTTTATACTTAAAGTTTAAAACGCCAAGACTCATTTTAGGTGAAATTTTAAGTGGTATCTATTCTCTTTACATATTTTTACCTGATGCTTCCGCACCGATTTCTTTAATTGTTAAAGTTTTTATGGCAGCAAGTATAGTGGGAACTGTTTTTGGATTTAAGAATTTTAAAATATTTATAAAAAGCATGATTTGTTTTTTTATATCTTGTTTTGCTTTTTCAGGAATAATGTTTGCATTATGGTATATTTTTAGACCTCATGGAATGGTTATGAATAATGGTGTTGTTTATT
The DNA here is from genome assembly GCA_934700635.1 of uncultured Eubacteriales bacterium. Taxonomy (GTDB): domain Bacteria; phylum Bacillota; class Clostridia; order Oscillospirales; family Acutalibacteraceae; genus UMGS1491. Next base: position 10,198 of record CAKUXU010000023.1, read on the forward strand.
TTAATATTTCACCGACGGTTCTTATAGGGTCTACTTTAATTTCTTATATGATAATTGAGTTTTCAAATAAAATTCTTGAAAGAAGAGAAAATAAAAACCTTATATGCGACATTTTTGTGAAATTAAAAGACAAAAGTTTTAGAGTGAAAGCTAAAGTTGATACATGCAACAGTCTTAAAGAGCCGTTTTCAAATTTACCTGCTGTAATTATTTCGAAAAAGGTAGTAGAAGAAAATTTCCCCGATTTTTTTAGTTATACTTCTTCGACTGAAACTTTTATTGACAAATGTGATTTGAAAATAAGATTTATACCATTTCAAACAGTTTCTGGAGACGGACTTTTTCCAGCTTTTAAGCCTGAATTTATAAAAATAAATAATGATGTTCAAAAGCAAGCTTATATAGCTGTCTGTCCAGATAAAACACTTCCTTGCGAGATCCCTGCTCTTGTAAACCCTTTGCTTATAGACTGATAAAATAGGAGAGAGATTTAAATTGAAAATACTTAAAAAAATAATTGATTACATAAAACGTTTAGTATACAAATGGGGAAAAAGAGGGGTCCACTATATAAATGGTCCCGAAACATTACCAGCACCGCTTAGTAAAGAAGAGGAAAACTCAATAATGAAAAAAATTATGGACGGTGCTCCCCAAAGTGTAAGAGAGCCGTTAATAACACATAATTTGAGATTAGTTGTATATATTGCAAAAAAATTTGACTCTACAGGAGCTCATATAGAGGATTTGATTTCAATAGGTAGTATCGGACTCATTAAAGCAGTTAATACTTTCTGCCCATCAAGAAATATAAAACTTGCTACTTATGCTTCAAGATGTATTGAAAATGAAATACTCATGTATTTAAGAAAAACTTCTTCGCTTAAAAATGAAACTTCTATAGATGAGCCCTTAAATGTTGATAAAAATGGCAATGAATTACTTTTTTGTGATGTTTTGGGAAGCGATAAAGATTTGGTAACTTCTCATCTGGAGCAAGAAACAGAATGTTTACTCGTGAGGAATGCGGTTGAAAATTTATCTGAAAGAGATAAACTTATAATGGAACTTCGTTTTGGATTATCTGGAAAAAAAGAACACACCCAAAAAGAAGTTGCTGACCTTTTAGGAATCTCACAATCGTATATTTCAAGACTTGAAAAGAGAATAATAGAGAAATTGAAGAGAGATATAGAAAAAGTTTCATAATTTTTTAACTAATTAGTTTATTTTTTTATTCAAAACGATCTTTTGAAAATTTTTTTAAAAATACTGTTGACAAGTTTATATAGTATGTGCTAGAATAAGTTTCGTTGACAGGAGGTGCGGGTGTAGTTCAATGGTAGAACTTCAGCCTTCCAAGCTGATAGCGTGGGTTCGATTCCCATCACCCGCTCCA
>CAKUXU010000024.1 GCA_934700635.1 uncultured Eubacteriales bacterium
TTTCAATTATATTTTCTACATCTTTTTTTATTGTTTTTGGAATTATTCCATGATCTTTATTATATTTTTTCTGTATCTCTCTTCTTTTAGCGGTTTCAATAATTGCTTCTTCCATTGAAGGCGTTACTCCGTCTGCATACATTGTGACTTTACCATTTACATTTCTTGCAGCTCTTCCTATGGTTTGAATAAGAGATCTTTCAGAACGGAGAAAACCTTGCTTGTCTGCATCTAGAATAGCTACAAAAGAAACTTCTGGAATGTCAAGACCTTCTCTTAAAAGATTTATACCGACTATTGCATCAAGTTCTCCTGTTCTTAGATTTCTTACTATTTTCATTCTTTCTATTGTGTCGGTATTACTATGCATATACATTGCTTTTATCCCGACTCCTTTTAAATATTCGGTTAAATCTTCGGCCATTTTTTTAGTAAGGGTGGTTATTAAAGTTCTTTCATTTAATTTCTTTCTATTGTTTATTTCTTCGATTAAGTCATCTACTTGACCTTGTACCGGTTTAACGGATATTTCAGGGTCTAGAAGACCTGTTGGGCGAAGAATTTGTTTTGCAATATTTTTACTTCTTTCAATTTCAAAATCTCCGGGAGTTGCACTTACAAATATTACTTGATTTATTTTTGAATAAAATTCTTCGAAATTCATAGGTCTGTTATCAAAAGCGGAAGGAAGTCTGAACCCATTTTCGATCAGATTTTCTTTTCTGGAACGATCTCCTGCGTACATAGCTTTTACTTGTGGAAGTGTTACATGGGATTCGTCTATGAACATTAAAAAATCTTTTGGAAAGTAGTTGAACAGCGTGCAGGGAGTGCTTCCTTTTTCACGACCTGAAAGTATAGCGGAATAATTTTCTATACCTTTGCAAAAACCTATTTCTTCTAGCATTTCCATATCGTAGTTTACCCGTTGTTCTATTCTTTGAGCTTCTATAAATTTACCTCTTTTTTTAAAATAATTTACTCTTTCATCTTTTTCATTTTTTATTTTTTCAATTGCAGCATACAATTTTTCCTTTGGTATTACATAGTGCGAAGCGGGATAGATAGCACAGTGTTTTAAATTTGCCACTACTTCTCCTGTTAGTGGATTTATTTCTGATATTTTTTCTATATAATCCCCGAAAAATTCTATTCTTACGAGAAAATTAAAGGACGATGGAAATACTTCTATGGTATCTCCTCTGACTCTAAATTTGTTTCGTGTAGGCGAAATATCATTTCTTTCATATTGAAGGTCTATGAGTTTTTTTATTACATCGTCTCTTTTTTTATTTGTTTCGGGTCTGAGTGAAATGACCATGTTTTTGTAATCTATCGGGTCTCCAAGACTGTAAATACATGAAACACTTGCAACTATTATAACGTCGTTTCTTTCTGAAAGGGCGGAAGTGGCTGAATGTCTCAGCTTATCTATTTCATCATTTACCGATGAATCTTTTTCTATATAAGTGTCGGTTGAAGCAATATAAGATTCTGGCTGATAATAATCGTAGTAGGAAACGAAATATTCAACCGCATTATTTGGAAAGAAACTTCTGAATTCATTGCAAAGTTGAGCAGCTAAAGTTTTATTATGTGCAAGCACTAAAGTAGGTTTTTGAACTTTTTCGATAATATTTGCCATTGTAAAAGTTTTCCCGGAGCCTGTTACACCGAGAAGAGTTTGTTCTTTATATCCTTTTAAAACTCCGTTTGAAAGAGAATTTATAGCTTCTGGCTGATCTCCGCAGGGTTTATATTTTGAGTTTATTTTAAATTCCATTTTTTCTTCCTTTACTTTTATATATTTTTATTTTATTATAGCATTTTTCCAGTAAATTGAATTATTCATAGGTATGGAGATTCACTTTGAAACAATATAAAATTAACTTAGTAAATAAACAAGGAGGTATAAAATGATAGTAGTAAAAAATATATCTAAAAGTCTTAATAATTTCAAGATTCTCAAAAATGTAAGCTTTGAAGTCAACGACGGCGAAATAATGGGGTTGCTTGGACAAAATGGTGCCGGGAAAACAACACTTTTAAGAGTTTTGAGTACAATGCTTCGACCTGATACTGGAAATGCCGAAATAAACGGATTCGATCTTAGAAATGAATCTGAGAAAATAAGAAGTATAACTGGTATACTTTTCGGCAGTGAAGCAGGACTCTATGAAAGACTTACAGTTAAAGAAAATTTAGAATATTTTGCTGAGCTTAATTTGATGAATAAGGAACATATTGAAAAAAGAATAAAATTTTTATCTGAAAAATTTGAATTTAAAAGTTATTTAAACAAATTTGCTTTTGAGCTTTCTAAAGGTATGAAACAAAAAGTATCTATTGCCAGGGCTGTTATTCATGATCCTTGCGTTATGCTTCTTGATGAACCGGAATCAGGACTTGACTTTAAAGCTTCAAGGATAGTTCTTGATTTTATAGATGATTGTAAAAAAGAGGGAAAATGTGTTATATTTTCGAGTCATTCTCTTGAAAATATAAAAAATTATTCAGATCGAACAGCGGTTATTGACAAAGGAAAAATAATAAACGTTTTTAGTGTTTCTAAGTACAGAGAAAAATATACTGAAAGAGAAATAAATGATATAATTTTAAACTGGGTTTGTAAGGAGGAAAAGAAAAATGATTAAAAAATCAATGTATATATTTCGAAAAGAAATGAAATGTATTGTAAGAGACAGAAAAAGTTTTGTACTGAGTTTTTTAATTCCTTTACTTCTTGTTCCTATTCTTCTTTTTACACTTGGCAGTTCTGTAAATGTCGGTGACAAGAAAATAATAATTGCGGTGAATAATACTGAAAACTCATTTTGTAAATACTGTTTAGGTAAAGGTGATGTTGAAATAAAAGAAGTTGTTGATGTAAACAAAGCTTTGCAGACAGGCGAAATACTTGCATACGTGAAAATTAACGATAATTTAGATGAAAAAATAATAAGCGAAGGAAGGTTAAACGGGGACTATATAGAAATTACAAATTTTTCTTCGGTTAATTCTCTTTCGGCAAGTGGGAAAATTTTAAAGTACAAATCTGAATTTCAATTAAATATCTCTAATGAAAAAATTCAAAGTTATGATGATATCGAAAAAATGTTGGAAGAAAACAAAAAAAGTAGTATAGAGGAAAAGTCTGAAAATAATAATTTAAATTCAATTTATTTTCGAATGCTTGCACCAGTTATGATTATTATATACTGCTGTGTAACTTCGCTTAACACTTCAACCGAAATCAGTTCAAATGAGAAAGAAAGAGGAACCTGGGAACCTTTACTTGCTACAGGAGCAGATAGAAAATCTATAATTATAGGGAAGGTTTTTGCTTCTACATTGATGTCTCTTATGAGTTCGATTTCAACAATACTTGGTTTTTTAGGATATCTTATAATTTCTTCGGGAACATCAAGTACTATGATGTCATTATTTGGAATTTTAGACTTATTCATAATTTGCTTTATGTTTTCTTTATTTATTTCTTCTATTACTTTTTTTATAGGAGTTTATTCAAGGTCTTCGAAAGAAGCTCAGCTTTATTTTATGCCTATTTCAGCTGTTTGCGTATTACCAAGTTTTTTTGCGGGAGCAATTTCAACTGCGAGTGTGAATTTGGTGCATCTTTCGATACCGATTTTAAATATTATTATTATAAATGAAGCTATTAGCGGACTTGAAAATTTATTTCATCTTTTGGTAGTTTCTTTATGGATTTTATTTTATGTTTTTTGTATTTTCAAAGTTACGGTTAAGCTTTTTGAAAAAGAGAGTATAATATTTAGAAGTTAGAAATTCTTGGAGGTAAAAATGAAAGAATCTTTTTATAGAACAGAGCTTCTCATAGGAAAAAATTCTTTGGAAAAGCTACAATTTAGCAGAGTTGCAGTTTTCGGGGTAGGTGGAGTAGGATCCTTTACTGTGGAAGCTCTTGCAAGAGCAGGTATAGGAAGTATTGATATATTTGACGGCGATAAAATCGATGTTACAAATATAAATAGGCAATTAATTGCAACACATGAAAATATCGGGGAAGATAAAGTTTTAGCAATGAAAAAAAGAATTTTAAGTATAAATCCTGATATTATAGTTGTTGCGAATAAATGTGTGTTTGGTAAGGAAAATCATGAAGAATACGATTTTGAAAAGTATGATTATATAGTTGATGCCATTGATATGGTTTCTTCAAAAATTTTAATTATAACCAAAGCCAATAGTTTAGGGAAAAAAGTTATAAGCAGTATGGGAATGGGTAATAAAATAAATCCTTCTTTAATCGAAATTGATGATATTTTTTCAACATCCGTTTGCCCGCTTGCAAGAGTTATGCGAAGAGAACTAAAGAAAAGAAATGTAAATTCACTTAAAGTGGCATATTCAAAAGAAAAACCGATTTACACGCCAAGCAATAAAGTTAATGCAAGTATATCTTTTGTTCCGTCAGTTGCAGGACTTTTAATTGCAGGAGAAGTTGTTAAAGATCTTATAAAATAATCATTAGTACATAAAAAGGCGGAAAAGTATATGCGTATGCGTGACTGGAATATTAAAAAAATTGATAAAAAAGAAATTGCGGAAAAATCAAAAAGATGGGGAACATCTAAGATATGTACTGCTATTTTAATTGGACGAGGTTTTAAAGAAGATAAAGATGTTAAGAATTTTATTGATTGCCCTGAGCCGATGGATCCGTTTGAATTTACAGATATGAAAATAGCAGTGGAGTGTATTAAAGAATCCATTGAAAAAAAAGAAAAAATATGCGTTTATGGAGATTATGATGCTGACGGAATTACAGCAACAGCTTTACTTTATTCTTACCTTAAAAGCAAAGGAGCAGATGTGATTTACTATATACCTTCGAGAGAAAAAGAAGGATACGGTCTTAATATTGACTCAGTTAAAAATTTGTATCAAAAAGGTGTTAAGGTTTTAATCACGGTTGACAACGGAATTTCGGCATATGATGAAATTGAATTTGCTGTTTCTTTGGGAATGAAAGTAATTGTAACGGATCATCATAAATTACCTGAAAAAATTCCTCCTGCAAATGCCATTGTTAATCCTTGCAGAGAAAAAAATTGGGATAGTAAAATAAAAAATTTTTGCGGTGCAGGAGTCGTCTATAAAATAGTTGAAGCTATTGAAGGAAAAGCAAAGTACATTGATTTAGCAGTTTTAGGTACAATAGGGGATTCAATGCCACTTTTTGGAGAATCGAGAATAATTGTTAAAAGAGGTCTTGAGTCTATTTCTTCCTCTGAAATACCTGGAATTAAAAATCTTATTGAAGATTTAAAAATAAAAAATAAATCATTAGATTCAATAGATCTTGCTTTTAAAGTTGTTCCGAGGATTAATGCAAGCGGAAGAATGAATTCAGCCGAAGTTGCTCTTGAACTACTAATAGAAAAAGATGAAGATAAATGCCGAAACATTTGCAGTGAGCTTAATAATTTTAATTTAGAAAGAAAGGATATCGAAAAATGCATTATTGCAGAGGTTGAAAATAAATTAAGTACAAACCCTTCTAGAAAATATGAAAATATTATAGTTATAGAGGGCGAAAATTGGCATCATGGAGTTATAGGAATAGTTGCTTCTAAAATATCTGAAAAATATGGAAAGCCGTGTATTTTAATTTCTTCTGAGGGAAATCAAGCCAGAGGATCATGCAGAAGTATGGAAAATTTTTCTATATATGATGCTGTATTTTCTTGCAGACAGTATTTACAAAAGTTTGGAGGTCACACTGCAGCGGCGGGGATAAATCTTGAAACGGATAAAATAAAAGATTTTTCTGATGCCATTATAAATTATTCAAGAAATTACGACCTTGAATTCCCTAAAATTGATATTGATGCGGAAATTTCTCTCTATGATTTTTCGAAAAGTACTCTTAAATCACTTGAAATTTTAAAGCCTTTCGGTTGTGGGAATCCCGAACCTATTTTCTGTGTTTGTCAAGTTATGATTGAAAAAATAAATCCTATAGGAAACGGTAATCATCTTAAACTTAAATTTTATAAAGACGGATGTTTTTCCGAAATGCTTTATTTTAATAAAACAGCAGGAGATTTTTTATTTGAAGAAGGTCAAACAGTTGATGTTTCATTTACCATGCAAAGTAATTTTTTCAAAGGAAGAGAAAATGTTTCTGGGTATATAGTCGATTTAAAACTTTCAAACGCTGATATGAGCGAAGCTATAAATGGCAAAAAAATTTATGAAAAATTTAAACGAGGAGAAAAACTAAGTATAGCTGAGGCAAATTTCATAATTCCTTCAAGAGATGACTTTATAAAAGCCTATCGATTTTTGTCTAATCCTTGCCACACAAGACCGGATATTGTTAGCATGAAAATTTTTGGGAAAAGCTCCGAGGTTGGTAAAATATATGTTATTTTGGATGCTTTTGAAGAGATGAACCTTATAAATTTATTTTGGAATTCAGATGAATTTGAAGTTGAAATAATTAAAAATACAGGCAAAAAAGTAAATTTAATGAGTTCAAATGTAATGATTTGTTTGAATAAATTTAAAGAGGGGGACTTTAAATGATTTACGGAAAAAATTACAATTCATATGAGGAACTTTTAAACCTTATATCTCAAAGCGGAAAGAACTATGACCTTGAAATTATAGATAAAGCTTACCGTATAGCTAAAAAAGCACATATGAATCAAAAAAGAGCTTCTGGAATCGATTATATTTATCATCCTATTTCTGTTGCATACATACTCGTTGAGCTTGGAATGGATACCCCTTCAATAGCTGCAGCGCTATTACATGATGTAGTTGAAGACACTTATATTACCAAGGAAGACATAGTTTCTTTATTTGGCAAAGAAATAGCAAATTTAGTAGATGGTGTGACTAAATTAAGACGTATACCTTCTAAAACAGTTGAAGAACAACAAGCTGAAAATGTTCGTAAAATTCTGCTTGCTATGTCTCATGATATTAGGGTAATCATGATAAAACTTGCGGACAGACTTCAAAATATGAGAACAATTGAATGTATGCCGATTCAAAAACAAAGAGATAAATCTTTGCAAAATATGGAAGTGTTTGCTCCTATTGCTCATAGACTCGGTATTAGAACTATAAAAGATGAAATAGAAGATATATCTCTTAAATGTTTGGATCCGATTGCTTATAGAGAAATAGAAGATTCCCTTGCGCTTCGTAAAGAGGATAGAGAAAAATTTATAAATTTGATAAAAAAAAGAATAATGGATACTGTTCATAAATATGTTCCTGATATTTATATTGAAGGTAGAGTTAAAAGTGCAAATGAAATATATAAAAAAATGTTTATAAAAGGTAAAAGCTTAGAACAAATATATGATATTTATGCAGTTAGAGTCATAGTAAATACAGTTAATGAATGTTACAATGTTTTCGGTATAATTCATGAAATGTTTCAACCTATTCCCAGCAGATTTAAAGATTATATTTCAACTCCTAAACCCAATATGTATCAGTCTCTTCACACTACGGTTATGAGCAAAGAGGGTATACCTTTTGAAGTGCAAATAAGAACTTGGCATATGCACAGAACTGCTGAATATGGTATAGCTGCTCATTGGAAATATAAACTTAATCGTCTTGAAAAGAATGAATCTTTTGGTCAATCGCTTTCTTGGGTTAGAAAATTACTTGAAAATTATAAAAATATCGAAGATGTTACCGATGTTGTAGGAAGTATAAAGTCTGACCTTGTTCCAAAAGAAATATTTGTTTTAACTCCAAAAGGAGAAGTAATAACTTTGCCGTTTGGATCTACTGTTATAGATTTTGCTTATGCAATACACACGGATCTTGGAAATAAAATGGTAGGGGCAAAAGTAAATAAAAAAATGGTACCTATAAACTACACACTTAAAACTGGAGAAATAGCTGAAATAGTGAGTACCAAAGATCCTAAAAAAGGTCCCAGTCGTGATTGGATAAATATAGTAAAAACAAGTGAAGCAAGAAATAAAATAAAACAATGGTTTAAGAGAGAATGCAGAGATGAAAACATCAAAGAAGGAAAAATTAAATTTGAAAATGAACTTTCAAAGCATTCCATACATATTTCGGATGAAGAAATTCCAGAACTTTTAAAAACTGTTTTAAAGAAAAATCAGTTTAATAATTTAGATGATTTTTATGCTGCAGTTGGCTACGGAGGACTCCAGCTTTGGAAAATAATGCCTAGAATGAAAAAAGAAGCGGATAAATTAAAAAATTCGGATATAAAAAATGATATTTTCGAAAATCCTACAAATACTTCTAAAAGTTCCAGTGGAGTTGTTATTGATGGAATAGAGAATTGTTGTGTAAGGTTTGCAAAGTGTTGTTCGCCACTTCCTGGAGATGATATAGTCGGATTTGTAACCAAGGGGTATGGTATCTCGGTTCATAAAAAAGATTGCCCTAATATTGCATTTGACAAAAGAGAATATAAAGGTAGGACTGTTAAAGCATTTTGGTGTAAAAATGTAAATCGTGTATTTCCGATATCCATTGAAATTATTGCAAATTATTATGAATCTTTTCTTGCAAATCTCACTCGAAAAGTAGCGGCTATTAATGCTAAACTTATTTCTCTTAATTCAAGGATTGATTCAGAAGAAAAAATTATTGCAAATATAACTTTAAATGTAAAAAATCCGGAACATTTGAAATTTATAATGGATAATTTACTTAAGATAGAAAATGTAGTCAGTGTCAGGAGAATTTAACATGATAGATATAAAGAGCTTTAAAGTAGGTAGACTTAAAACAAATTGTTACTTAATTTTGGACCTTGAAAATTTTTCTGGAGTTATGATTGATCCAGGTGGAGAAATAAAGAACTTTGAGAAAATAATTTCTTCGTTTAAAATTGAGTACATTTTGCTAACTCACGGACATTTTGATCACATTTTAAACGTTAAAAAATATAAAAATTTAACAGGTGCTAAAATAGTTATGCCTGAAAAAGAAAAAACGTTTTCCGTGGATTCTAATTTAAATCTTTCTTCAAGATTTTTAAAATCAAATTTGCTAGAAAGTTTTACGCCGGATATTTTAGTAAAAGAAGGTGATTTTATTGGTTTTGGGAAAGAAAAAATAAAAGTTATGGAAACCCCTGGACATACTCAAGGAAGTGTTTGTTATATTTTGAAAAATAATATTTTTTCCGGTGACACTTTATTTTTTAAAACAATCGGATCTACAAATTTTCCAACTGGTAATGATGAAGATATGAAAAAATCTTTAAAAAAATTATATGATCTTGAAGGTGATTATTTTATTTATCCTGGACATTCTAAAATGACTTTTCTGAAAAATGAAAGAGAAAATCATACAGGATTTTGAAAAATAAATTTAATGGGTGTATTGCAAAAAATATGTTTTTTGGATATAATATATGAAAAAGTAAAAATTTAAGTTTGGAGATGTATATTTATGAAAACATTAGAAGATTTTATATCGAGAGCTAAAGACGCTGCGAACGTTATAGGAGAAAAAGCAGGACAGTTTGCTTCGGTTTCGAAATTGAATCTAAAAGTTATTGATCTTAAATCTCAAATTAAATCAGAATTTGAAACTTTAGGAAGACTTATATATGAAAATTACGGAGATGGAATTGACAAAAATCCTGAAGTAGGAAATCAAGTTCAAAGCATAAAAGCACTTCACAGTGATCTTGATAAAATAAAAAATCAATTAGCGTTTATGAAAAATAAAATTTTATGTAAATCATGCGGAAATCAAAATGAAGTAGGATCTCTTTATTGTTCCAAATGTGGGGAAAATTTGAAAAAAGAAGGTATGCCGATAATTGAAGACGATGCTGCCACAGATGATTTTTCGGAGTTTGATGATTAGTTTAAATTTAAAAAAAGAATGTGGTTGAAATTATAAAAAAAATTTTGAGAATTACTTTAATTTTAATTTTTTTAATTTGTATTGGAATTATTGCAAAAATTTTGGTTTTCGACCCTTATGTTTCAAATAAAACCATTGATGAAGTAAAAAGAGTTTATTATGATGAAAATACATCGGAAGAAAGTAAAATTTCTTCCCTTACGGGTATAAACCCAGATATTTGCGGGTGGATTAAAATTTCGGGTACGAGAATAGATTATCCTGTTTTGCAGGCAAATTCCGATGACCCGAAATATTACTTGAATCATAACTATAAACGTGAAGAAACTAAATATGGAAGCATTTTTGCGGACAAAAATAGTAAAGTGAAATCAAATCCTAAAAATACGATATTGTATGGACATCATATGGCAGATGGACAGATGTTTGCGGATTTAATGAAATTTTCTGATGTGGATTTTTACAAGAAAAATCCGATTATAAATTATAATACTGTGTCAGAAAAAGAAGTTTGGAAAATAATATCTGTCTTTAAAACAAATACTTTACCGGAGCAAGGAAAAGTATTTGATTATGTTGTCTCAAAATTTTCTGACGAAAAAAGTTTTTTAGAGTATGTAAATGAAGTTAAAAAACGTTCACTTATAAATATACCTGTTGATATAGATAAAAATGATCGTTTAATAACTTTATCCACTTGCTCTTATGAGTTTGAAAATTTCAGAACAGTTGTTGTTGCAAGGAAAGTAAGAAAAAATGAGTCTGCAAACGTTGATGTTTCTGCTGTTTCTAAAGCGGAAAATCCTCTTATGCCGGATTGTTGGTATAAAAAATACGGTGGGTCGCCACCGTCATAATATAATAAATTTGTAATCAATTGAGGTGATTTAAACTTTGGCATTAAGGTTTATATTAAAAGAAGGAAATGAACTTCTTTATAAAAAATGTAGAAAAGTTGAAAAATTTGATGAAAAATTAAGTTCATTAATTGATGATATGTATGAAACCATGGCAAAAGCAAAAGGTGTTGGTTTAGCAGCTCCTCAAGTAGGAATACTAAGAAGAGTAATTGTAGTTAAAACAGATTCTGATTTAATAGAACTTGTAAATCCGGAAATAATTAAATTTTCGGGTGAACAAAGAGAAGAAGAAGGATGTCTTTCTTGCCCTGGACTCAGCGGTATCACTTTAAGACCGATGTTTGTTGAAGTTGTAGGGCAAAACCGAAAAGGGGAAGAAGTTAAGTATAGCGGAAAAGGACTCAAAGCTAGAGCTTTTTGCCATGAAATCGACCATTTAGACGGTATTCTTTTTAAATCAAGGTTAGTTAAATAATTTTTTAAATTTTAAAAAACAGCCGCTCATTAAAAAGAGCGACTATTTTTATTT
>CAKUXU010000025.1 GCA_934700635.1 uncultured Eubacteriales bacterium
GAAATGGGAGATTCTCATGTTGGACTTCAAGCAAGACTTATGTCTCAAGCTTTAAGAAAACTAACAGGCGCTATTTCCAAATCTAACTGTGTGGCAATATTTATAAATCAGCTTCGTGAAAAGGTCGGAGTGGTATATGGTAATCCTGAAGTAACTCCTGGAGGTCGTGCTCTTAAATTCTACTCCTCTGTGAGACTTGATATAAGAAAAATAGAAACTCTTAAGTCCGGAGGAGAAGTTATAGGCTCCAGGACAAGAGCAAAAGTTGTAAAAAACAAAATGGCACCACCGTTTAAAGAAGCAGAATTTGATATAATGTATGGTCAAGGAATATCTCGTGAAGGAGAGCTTCTAGATTTAGCAGTTAAGCTCGATGTCATTCAAAAAGCAGGATCTTGGTTTTCTTACAATGATGAAAAACTTGCTCAAGGACGCGATAAAGTTAAAGAATATTTGAAAAGTAATTTGGAATTAATGAAGGAAATAGAGGATAAAACTTTAGAGGAATATAGTAAAATGTATACTAAAGCCCGCTCCTGCGCAAACACTGAAAACCAAAATGAAAACTTTGAAGAAAGCGATGAATTCTAAGAATATCAAATATGAAAATTACATCTTTAAAAGCAGGAAAAAGAGGTAGCATTCTTGTTTATGCAGATGGTGAATATATTTTAAGTGTTCCTCGTGAAGTATTTTTAAAAACAAATATTAAAGTGGGATATGAAATAACAGATGAGGAAATAGAAAATATTTCCTCTGATATTGAATTTTATAAAGCAAAATCAAGAGCATATAATATTCTTTCTTATAGGGCTCATTCAAAAAAGGAGCTCGAAGAGAAAATCAAGCGAAAAACAGGAATTTCAAATCCTGAAAAGGTTGTTTCCAAAATGGAAGAAATAGGTCTTATAGATGACAAAAAATATGCTTTGGAATATGCATCTCATTTATTTAAAAACAAATTGTACGGAATTAAAAGAATAGCTTTCGAACTTTCAAAAAAAGGTATAAGTAAGGAAAATATAAATTTTGCAATTGAAAACCTTGATATGAATGAATATGAAAATATTCAGAAAATAGTGAGTAAAAAAAATATACAAGATGAAAAAGAAAAGAAAAAAACTATTGCTAATCTAATTAGACGTGGTTATTCATGGGAAAAAATAAATTCGGTTTTAAATAATGATTTTTAGAAGGTGGAAAGAGATTAATATATCAAATAAATTAACTGTTTTTAGAATAGCATTGGTACCTTTAATTGCTTTTTTGCTTACTTTGGAAAGTTTTAATTTTAAGTATCTTATTGCTGGGATTCTTTTTTTAATCGCTTCATACACTGATTATCTCGACGGAAAACTTGCAAGAAAAAATAATTTAGTAACTCCGTTTGGACAAATTATGGATCCTTTAGCGGATAAAATTTTAATTTGCTCTGTTATGGTTTGCTTTGTATCAGATGGTCTGATTTCTGCACTGGCAGCAATTTTGATTATATTCCGAGAATTTTTGGTTACTTCAATTAGATTTCTAATATTTAAAAGCAGTGGAGCGGTTATTCCTGCAAATATTTTAGGAAAACTAAAAACAATAAGTCAAATGACTTCTATAACAGTTATATTTGCGGTAAAAGCACTTTCTGAAATAAGCAGCTGTTTTTGTGATTTTGCGTCCAATAATTTTGCTTATATTTATATTTTAGAAAATATTTTAATTTGGATTTCAGTAGCTTTTTCCTGCGTTTCTGGCATAGCTTACATATATTTAAACAGAAAATCCATTTGCGCGGATTTATAATTTAAGTGAGGGTGTGAAATGTATGATAAAAATTTATAATACATTAAAAAGAAAAAAAGAGGTATTTCAGCCGCTACATGAAAATGAAGTTATGATTTATGCTTGTGGTCCGACTGTTTATAATTATATTCATATAGGAAATGCAAGACCTATTTGTACTTTCGATGTTTTGCGTAGATTTTTAGAATACATGGGCTATCGGGTGAAATACGTTCAAAATTTTACTGATGTTGATGACAAGATAATAAATAAAGCTAATGAAGAAAAAGTAAATTTTTTATCTGTATCTGAAAAATACATAAATGAATATAAAACTGATGCAAAAGGCTTAAATATAAAAGAAGCTACTATTTCTCCGCGAGCAACCGAGAACATAACTGAAATAATAAATGCAGTAAATTCAATGATTAAAAATGGCTTTGCATATTCTACTGAAGATGGAGATGTTTATTTCCAAACCAGAAAATTTATGAATTATGGTAAGCTTTCGGGTCAAACTGTTGACGATTTGCAATCAGGTGCCAGAGTAAAAGTTGAAGAATGTAAACATGATCCTCTTGATTTTGCACTTTGGAAATCCGCTAAACCAGGAGAGCCTTATTGGGAAAGTCCGTGGGGAAAAGGTAGACCGGGATGGCATATCGAATGCTCTGTTATGGCTCAAAAATATCTTGAAAAAACCATAGATATTCATTGTGGAGGGCAAGACCTTATATTCCCTCATCATGAAAATGAAATAGCTCAAAGCGAGTGCTTAACTGGTCAGAAATTTGCTAACTATTGGATGCATAACGGATATATAAATATCGGGAATCAAAAAATGTCTAAATCTCTTAATAATTTTTTTACTGTCAGAGAAATTTCTGAAAAGTTTGGGTATGAGCCTATAAGATATTTAATGATTTCTTCTCATTACAGAAGTCCTATAAGTTTCAGTGAAGAAATTCTTGTTCAATGCAAATCTTCTCTTGAAAGGCTTTATAATTTCAGAGAAAATTTGGAATTTGCACTTGAAAAAGGAAGTCAAGAAGATAAATCTTCACAAATTGATTTAACAACATATAAAGAAAAATTTATAACTGCAATGAGCGATGATTTAAATACTGCAGATGCAATCAGTGTATTATTTGAAATGGTTAGAGATGTGAATAAGAAAGTTTTAAGTTCTATTGATTATTCTAAAAAAGAAATAAATTCAATCATAAATCTTTTTGATGAATTAACTTGTGTTTTAGGTATTCTATATAGTAAAAATTTTGGAAAAAATGATAAGCATGATACCTTGGCAATAGAGTCTCTGATTAAAGAAAGAGAAAAAGCTCGTAAAGAAAAAAATTGGACTCTTGCAGATGAAATTCGAAATAAACTTGATTCTTTGGGAGTAATACTTGAGGATACTGCTCAGGGAACTAAATTTACTTTTAAGTAGGGGAGGTTGAAAACAGCATAATTCTTATTATGCTTTGATAATATGAATTTATCACTAATAACACTTGAAAAAATTAATGTTTCCTTTGATGGAGAAGTTATTTTAAAAGATTTTAATTTAAGTATAAAAGAAGGGGAATTTGTAACTCTTCTAGGGCCTTCCGGATGCGGTAAAACTACAACTTTGAGGATTATTGCCGGATTTTTAACTCCTGACAGTGGAAATGTCTTTTTTAAAGAGAAAAATATAAATAAGGTACCTGCTCACAAAAGAGAGGTAAACACTATATTTCAAAAGTACGCTTTGTTTCCACACTTGAATGTTTATGAAAATGTTGCTTTCGGTCTTAGAATCCAAAAAAAATCCGAGGCAGAAATAAGAGAAAAAGTCAAAGAAATGCTTAAGATGGTAAATTTAGAGTCTTATATAAACAGAGATGTTAATTTACTTTCGGGTGGTCAACAACAAAGAGTAGCAATAGCACGAGCTCTTGCGAATGAGCCAAAAGTATTGCTACTTGATGAGCCTTTGGGTGCTCTTGATTTAAAACTAAGAAAAGATATGCAAGCAGAGCTCAAAAGTATTCATCAAAAAACAGGTATAACTTTTATTTTGGTTACTCATGACCAAGAAGAAGCACTTTCAATGTCTGATAGGGTAGTTGTCATGAACAAGGGCGCGATTCAACAAATAGGGTCGCCGAAAGATATATACAATGAGCCCAAAAATGCTTTTGTTGCCGACTTTATCGGCGAAAGTAATATAGTTCCTGGAATTATGATAGATGATTACAAGGTTAGATTTTCAGGTAAAGAATTTAAATGTCTTGACAAAGGCTTTGAAAAAATGAGTTCTGTTGACGCAGTAATAAGACCAGAAGATATTAAAGTTGTCAGCCCTGAAAAAGGAGACATTTCAGGAGTGGTTACTTCTGTTACTTTTAAAGGAGTCCATAATGAAATAATAGTTGATGTTGATGGCTTTAAATGGATGATTCAAACAACCGAAAGTCAAGAAACAAACGATAAAATAGGTTTAATCATAGATCCTGATGACATTCATATTATGAAAACTTCCGAGTATTCTTCGCAAGTAGGAGATTATAGTGCATTCAGTGATGAATTTTACCAAGAACAGCATCCTTTAGAATTAAATAGTGAAAAGGAGGATGAAGATTGAAAGCAAAATGGTGTTTATTTCCTTATCTCTTATGGATGGGCATATTCGTTTTAGTACCTATGATGCTTATACTTGTTTTTTCTCTTACTGATTCTTCAGGTAATTTTACACTTCAAAATATAATTGAATCAGGAAAATATTCTGATGTTTTTTTCAGATCCATATGGCTTGGTGCTTTTTCGACTTTTATATGTTTTTTAATAGGATATCCTGCAGCTTATTTTATATCGAAAATTCCTGGAAACCATCAGGGAATTTTCATAATGCTTTTGATGATACCTATGTGGACAAGTTTTCTTCTGAGAACTTACGCTTGGATGACTTTACTTGAGTATAATGGTCTTATAAACAAATTTATTTCCTTTTTCGGTATGTCTAAACTTCAAATGATAAATACTCCTGGAGCAGTTATGCTTGGAATGGTATATAACTTTTTACCTTATATGATTCTCCCGATTTATACTATACTTTCAAAAATAGATAAAAAAATAATAGAAGCTGCTCAAGATTTAGGCGCAAATAAATTTAAAGTATTTACTAAAATAATTTTTCCATTAAGTGTACCGGGAATTATTTCAGGGTTTACAATGGTTTTTGTTCCGTCTGTAAGTACCTTCATAATATCTAAAATGCTTGGCGGAGGATCAATACTTGTAATAGGGGATTTAATAGAAATGCAGTTTTTAGGAAATAGTTATAATCCTCATTTAGGGTCTTGTATTTCCCTTATTTTAATGGTAATAATCATGCTTTGCATGGGGATTATGAATTCCGTTTACAGCTTAAGTGAAGATGAAAAAACTTATTTGTAGATTGGAGTGAAGCATTTGAAAATATTTAGTAGAATATACATATTTTTAATATTTTTATTTTTATATGCACCTATTTTTGTTTTTATGATTTTTTCTTTTAATAACTCGAAAAGCAGAGTAGTTTGGTCAGGATTTACATTTAAGTGGTATTTTAAACTTTTTGAAAATCAAGAAATTTTGAGTGCGTTTTACAACACTATAATTATAGCCGCAATTGCTTCTTTTATAGCAACAGTTTTAGGATTGATTGCTTCTGTTGGAATAGTTAAAAGTAAAAAAATTGTACGTAAAACTGTGATGAGTTTGACAAATATTCCACTTATAAATCCTGAAATAGTAACTGGGATATCATTTATGATTATGTTTGTATTTCTTTACAATAATTTAGGTATATTTAAACCTGGTATTCTTACTCTTATTTTTGCTCATACAACTTTTTGCTTACCATATACTATTTTATCTATCATGCCAAAATTAAGGCAAATGGACAGCAGTATTTATGAGGCGGCTCAAGACTTAGGATGTAATCCTATTGAGGCTTTTTTTAAAGTTGTTCTTCCTCAAATAGTTCCCGGAATAGTTACTGGTTTTATAATGTCTTTTACTATGTCTATAGATGATTTTGTTATAAGCTATTTTACAGGTGGCACTACTCAAACTTTGCCGATTACTATTTATTCAATGACAAGGAAAATAGTAAGTCCTGAAATAAATGCTCTTTCAAGTATGCTGTTTTTACTTGTTTTCGGTTTACTTATAGTAATAAATTTGAGAAAAGATAAAGAAAACTCTTCTTTGAAATCAATAAAATATAATTTAGGAGAATAAATTGTCTGTGAAAAAATATGTTTTAACTTTACTGTCCATTTTAGTGGTAATTAATCTTATTGTGATATTGTGTTTTAAAAAGAATAATAAAGAAGAAAGCATCAATGTTTATAGTTGGGGTGAATTTATTTCTGGTGGTGCAGATGGTCTTATAGATGTAAATAAAAAATTTACGGAAGAAACAGGTATTAAAGTTAACTACAAGACATTTCAGAATAATGAAGAGCTTTTTGCCAAACTTTCAAGTGGCGGATCTGATTATGATGTGGTAATTCCTTCGGATTATATGGTTTCGAAACTTATTAAGCATGATATGCTTGAAAAAATAGATTTTTCAAATATTCCTAATTTTAATCTTATAGATGAAAATTTTAAAAATCTCGACTTTGATCCTAAAAATGAATATTCTATTCCATATATGTGGGGAATGGTAGGAATATTTTACGATAAAAATGAAGTCCCTGAAGAAGAAGCTTCTTCTTGGGACGTTCTTTGGAATAAAAAGTACAAAAATAAAATTTTAATGTTTGATAACGCAAGAGACAGCTTTGCAATTTCACTTTTAAGACTTGGCTACAGTGTTAACACTTGTGATCCTGAAAAGCTAAATCAAGCAGCTAAAGAACTTTTAAAACAAAAACCTCTTGTACAAGCTTATGTAATGGATCAAATTTTTAATAAAATGGAAAACCATGAAGCGGTTCTTGCACCATATTATGCAGGTGATGCTGCAAATATTATAAAGAATAATCCAAGCATAGGGTTTGTAATTCCAAGAAGCGGGAGCAACCGATTTGTTGATTCACTTTGTATTCCGAAAAATTCTGCACATAAGGTTCAAGCTGAAAAATATATAAATTTTATGTGCAGAAGTGATATAGCGCTTGCAAATGTCAAGCAAACCGGTTATTCAACTCCTCAGAAAGAAACTTTTAATCTACTTGATGAAGAAACAAAAAATAATAAGATATTTTACCCGGATAAAGAAATAATAGAGAAATCGCAAATATTTGTAAATTTACCTGATGATGTAAATAAACAAATGGATAAACTTTGGGTAGAAGTAAAAGCAGGTGGAGCTTCGAACAATCCGTGGTCGCTATTTGCTATACTTTTTGGACTTTTTATATTGTACATATTAATAAGAATTATAAAATCAAGAAGAAAAAATAAAATTAAAAACTAAAAGTTTTTCTAGTGTTACCGCTCATCTTTCCTAGACGATCGGTACTTTTTCTATAATCAACTTTAAGACCTCTGTACCCTGTATTTATTTGAGCTATTGTTTCTGAATCTGTTGCTTCAAAGACTTCACGTAATTGAAGTTTTTCTTCGTCTGAAAGTTTACCATATGGTTTTGGAGGTTCACCATCGTTTGCTTCCATTGTTAATATTAAATCGTTAATTTCTGCAGATAATGCTCCTGTTCTATCTTTACCGCTTTTACAATTAAATGAAATTGAATATCCTATTAAGAATATTAATGCTGCCAATCGGGTTTGCATTGCTGAAGGATTTTCTTTGTTTCCTCTACCATTTGTTGACACCCAAATATAAAGTATTTGGTTTGAAAGGTTTACAACTTTTTTCTTATTTAAAGAATTTTTTTCACTGGTATCTTTTAAGAAATTTCCTACTTCTCCTCCAAATTCGGATTCTTTAAAATCAAATTTTTGAATTTTTTCTATTTCTTTTTTTTTTGAAAATTTTTCTTTTAATTTCTTCATTATATTTTCGCCAAATAACTTATTAAAAGCTTCTGAATTCATACCTTTGGAACTTCTGGTTAAGCTTCCGTCCAGTGCATAATATTGAGCATTCATTCCGAAATTGACTAAAATCGGTTGTTTGAGTTTTAATCTTATTTTTTTATGAGAATTATCTTTATCTTTTATTTCTATCTCGAAAATTTTTCCAGCCAGATTATTGAAAGAATCTTTTTGAAGCTCACCAAGATTACCATCGCCTATAATAGAATCCGTTATTAGTTGAACGTTTCCCATTTTTACTTCAAAAACATCTTTTTCACTGCTGTTTTGAAGTTTTTCAAGACCGTATTGATCAAGTGCGGCTGCTAAAATTATTTCTTTTGTAGCACTTTCTTTTCCACGTGTGTTTCCATGGCGAAGCCCTTTAAATAAAGTTTCACCGTTATCCGTTTTGACTTCGGTTTTCCAAAGATTCATTGCATGGTCTGTATTTCTGTTGTTTGAAGAAATACCTTGACCTTTTTTAAGATTCGTATAAATTCCTAATTCCGAAGCAGGAGTGGAACTTATTGTAGCGTTTATGTTTTGTCCGTTTTTTCCCTTAATTTTTATACTTTTTTCGATTTTTTTCCAAGAGTTGCTGTCATAGTTCAAAGCTTTGATTTGACAGTTTTTGTAGGTTAAATCCCTACTTACATTTCTAGATTTAAGAATATTCACTATTTTTTCTTTACTTGACTCGAATTCTTCATTTTCTAAAGCATTTTGAATTGTACCTAATATTTCTTTTTCTGAAGAATCCAGTAAATTAATTTTTGAGTTCTTAAATTCGTTTTTTATTTTATCTTTTGTGCTTTTTGATTTATAAACTTTAGTTATTTTTTCAAGAATTTTATTTGAATTCAATGGAGAATTTTCAAAAATAGATTTTGATCTTGCTTCATTGATTTCTTTTTTTACTGTTGAAATCATATCGGATACTTTTTCATTGTGATAGCTCTCGATTGTAATTTTTTGATCATTTTTCGATACTATTTCTTTATAAGGAGATAGTATGCTTAATGGGATTTTTTCAAAACCATTGCTTTCCAAAATTTTATTGGCATTATTTATTATATTTTCATGGATATTCAAAAAAGCGCTAAAGCTTTCTACACTAAAAGAGTTTGATTTTCTTTGTTGCTCGATTTCTTTAAATTTTTGTCGACTTTCTAAAGCATTAGATCTTTTTCGGTTCTTAATTTTTTCTTTGTTTTCCAAAGGGTCTAATTTTTCTTCTTCCTTATAGTTGGTTTTCTGGGTTTTTTCTTTATTTTCTAAATCAGGATTTTTATTCGATAATTTTGATATTTTAGATTTTTTGTAAGTAAATAAAGTTTTTGATACTTTCTTCAAATCTGCTTTGAATTCATACAGACAAGATTTTTCATTAAGCTTGGTTATGATTTTAATTAGTAAATTATAATTTTTGTTAGCTTTTTCGATATCTGATTCAGGTAAAAATATTAATTTATACATCAATTTTAAAATTTTTTTCGACCTCGACGTAGACGGAATTTTTTTCTTGAGAATCTCTTTTTTAAATGTGTTTACATTATAGTTTTTTTTCGTAAGTTCAGAAAATATTTTTATAATACTCTTTTCAATTTTTTCAAGCGACCCGTTTTCATTTTTATAGGATTTTTCAATTGCTTTTTTTGCATTATATTCAAATTGAATAAATAATTTTTTCTTATCTACCATAAATTCACGTCCAATCTATAATTTAATATGCATCTTGTTTAAAAATACCACATTTCGAACTAAAAGTACATAATTTTATTAAATTTTAATTTTTATTTTATAGTTGAAATTTTTTAATTAAAGCTGTATAATTAGTGTTGAGCTAATACGTTAGCAAAATTCAGTTATTTTAGAAAGGGTTGATGTTTTTTATGGTAAAAGTTGATTTGAAGAACGGCTTAGTAAAGGAAGTGATAGCCGGCACTACCCTTTTTGAAGTTACTAAGGGATTAGGAAGCTCAGAGGCTCCTATTTGTGCAGCTAAAGTAAACGGGATACTAAAAGGTTTAAGCGATACAATTAATGAGGACTGCAAAGTTGAACTTTTAGACTTTAATTCACCGGAAGGTAGAAAAGTCTATCGCCATACTTCTGCGCATATTTTAGCACAAGCAGTAAAAAGAATATTTCCTAATGCTAAATTAGGAATAGGTCCTGCAACTGATGAAGGATTTTACTATGATTTCGATATTGAAGAATCTTTGTCAAATGATGATATAGCCAAAATCGAAAAAGAAATGAAAAAAATTATAAAAGAGAATCTTAAAATTGAAAAGTTTGAGCTTTCTCCGTCTGAAGCTCAGGAATATTTGAGTAATCGAAGCGAGCCTTATAAAGTTGAGCTTGCAAATGATCGCTCAGATGCTAATTCTATAATATTTAGAAAACAAGGCGAATTTGTAGACATGTGTTGTGGAGTGCATCTTTGTTCAACGGGAATGGTTGGAGCAATTAAGATAACAAGCATAACGGGTGCATATTGGAAAGGCGATTCTAAAAATAAAATGTTTAAACGCATTTACGGTACTTCATTCCCGAATAAAAAAATGCTTGAAGAGTATGTTAAATCAGTTGAAGAGGCAAAAAAGAGAGATCACAATAAAATTGGTCGTGAACTTGGATTTTTCTCAACGGTTGACTACATTGGTCAAGGACTTCCAATTTTACTTCCTAAAGGTGCAAGAGTAGTTCAGCTTTTACAAAGATTTGTTGAGGACGAAGAAGAAAAAAGAGGATATCTTTTAACTAAAACTCCTCTTTTAGCCAAAAGTGATTTATATAAAATTTCAGGTCACTGGTATCACTATAAAGAAAATATGTTCATTTTAGGTGATGAATCAAAAGATGATGAAGTTTTTGCTTTAAGACCAATGACATGTCCTTTCCAATTTCAGGCTTTTTTAAATAAAGGAAGAAGCTATCGAGATTTACCAATGAGACTTAATGAAACTTCAACGCTTTTCAGAAATGAGTCAAGCGGTGAGATGCATGGTCTTATAAGAGTACGTCAGTTCACTATTTCCGAAGGACACATAGTTTGTACTCCGGAGCAGCTTACCTCGGAATTTGAAGGCTGTGTTGATCTTGCCAGATTTATGCTTAAGTCCTTACATCTTGAAAATGATGTAACATATCGTTTTTCAAAATGGGATGAGAATAATAAAGATAAGTATATAG
>CAKUXU010000026.1 GCA_934700635.1 uncultured Eubacteriales bacterium
TATCTTATGGCTGTTGCCAGACCTAATGCAGTCCTGTTTGCTATATTGCTTGCTTTTTCATAAGCGGCGATTTGCTTGTGGCCAGTTATAAAAGTCTCTTTATTAATCAACTGATGATCTTCTATTTGGAGCATTACAGTTACATCGCATTTCAAAGGTTCTCCCCAACGCGAAAAAGCTTTATACCTGCAGTTTAAATCTTCGAAAACACCAAAATATTTCATTGTTCCCCATTTGAAAAGTGTGTGGACAGTATCATCTCTTGAATAAGATATCAGGTCAGGTAGACTGGTTAATTTTTCGTTTTTTAGTGATATATTGCTGAAAAATTCGTTTCCATCAGGGGTTGAAATAAGTCCATCCATAGTTCTTATATTGTATTCGTCATATATATCGTAATGAAGTTCAATTGAAATTTTATCGCTGTTGCTTTTAACAGATATATTTATTTCTGAGGAATCGTTTGCACCTGCGATTATACTTTGGTGGCTGGAATTTTTTCTGGTAAAGTCTTCTTTTAACTCATCAGGATTTATTTGAACTGGTAAAGCGCATTGATATCTGAATCTTTCTGGTGTGTTTATGGGAAATCGATGATCTTCTATGAAAATGTAAAATACTGCCTTTGAAACTATACTGAAATCGCTTACTACACCTGTTCTATAATTGCTTCCCATCATACTGTCTTTAAAACCCATTTTTTATACCGTCCTTTAAATAAAATTAGTAGTATAATATAATATTTATTGATAATTATATATCTAATAGTATAATATGTCAATGATTGTTTTTTTAAACATATAATTCTTAAAGGGTTGAAAGCGCGGCTTTTTATGATAAAATTATAAATACTGAAATTTAGTTTACGGGGGAAATTTTTTGAAAAGAAAAATATTTATTCTGCTATGTGTACCTCTTGTTTTTTCGGGATGTTCAAGTGAGAATTTTTTCGATATTCAATCCTCGATGAAATCTCCTGATTTTACAAAACAACAGCAAAACTTAATAGATATCTTAGTTAAGTATTTAGGGAGTGATTTTTCTTGGGGATATTGTATGGTAAATGATAGATACTGTGCTATTTCCGATCACAAATTTGATGATGATAATGTTTATAAAATAATGTTTTGTCATCCTGAAAATGATCCGGGAAATTTACATATTTTATTTTTGCGTGAAGGTACTGAAGAAACCCGAAAAATTTTCGGTGAAATAGTAGGACTTTCAAAAGAGATTGAAAAGATTTACTTTAAAGATATTGATGATGATGGAATCGACGAAATATTGATTTGTAAAAATACATCAAATCCGCAGGTAGAAGTTTATCGTTTTAACGAGTCAAAAATTGAAAAAATTAAAATAATAAATGATTTTATAAATTAATTAAAGAGGAGAATATAAATTGAAAAGAGTACTTATTGCTGAAGATGAAACTGCCATTCGTGAATTTGAGGTCATAAATTTAGAACGTTCGGGGTATGAGGTTGTTGACACGGAAAGTGGAGAAAAAGCACTTGAAATGTTTGAACATTATAACGGCGACTTTGATCTGGCTGTTCTTGACATAATGTTACCAGGTATAGACGGAATAAAAGTTTGCAAAGAGCTTAGAAAAAAAAGCAGTACTATAGGAATAATTCTTCTTACTGCAAAAACTCAGGAAATAGATAAAGTTAGTGGTTTGATGCTTGGAGCCGATGACTACATTACGAAACCTTTTAGTCCTTCTGAGCTTGTCGCCAGAGTAGATGCACTTTACAGACGTGTAGCACTTAATTCAATGAGAGCAGAAAATAAATTTAAAGAAGAAATTAAGTTCGGGGAATTTGTCTTGAATTTAAGAAACAGAGCACTTAAAAAAAGAGGTCACGTTATAGAACTTACTCAGGTGGAATTTCAAATTATGGAATATTTTTTCTCTAATCCAGGAACGGTTTTAAGCAGATCTCAAATATTTAATCAAGTTTGGAGAAGTTCAAAAAGCGGAGAAGAAAAAATAGTTGATGTTAATATAAGAAGACTTAGAATGAAAATCGAAGATGATCCATCAGCTCCAAGGCATATAATTACTGTTTGGGGCATGGGTTACAAATGGGAGAATTAAAAAATGACGGTAATTAAAGGTATTAAAAAACGATGGATGCTTAATAATGTAGGATTCGTAATTGGAATTTTTACCTTACTTGTAATTGCTTTTAATTTCATACTACAAGGATATTTTTACAGTGGTGTACAGCAGACTCTGGTTGGAAGGTCCAATGAAGTTTATAGTGTATTTAAAAATTTTTGTTCCAAAAGTGAAAATACATTTCTTGATAAAGCTGTTTATTATGTTGAAGATATTCCTAAAGAAGAAAAATTCGAAGTTATGATTTTTGATGAAAATGATGAAGTAGTTATTTCATCAATGGGATTTTTGCCTCAGGAAACTCAGATCTATCCTGATTATTGGCAAGCTAAAAAAGAAGGTACCGGAATATGGAAAGGCAAAAGTATCGAGGGAGAAACTTTGTTATGTGTAAGCAGAAGTCTCTACGATTGTGAAGGTAAATATATAGGTTCTGTTAGATATGTGGTTTCACTTGAAAATGTTAAAACCAAGATTTTTATAGGGACATTTTTACTAATACTAATTGAACTCATAGTTATATTTTTTATGGTTATTTCCGGTACTTATTTTATTAAATCGATTGTTAATCCTGTAAGTGATATTTGCAAAAAGTCCAAATTAATTGCGCAGGGAGATTTTAATGTTAAAATCGATAAAAAGTATAATGATGAAATTGGTGAACTAAGTGATGCTATAAACAATATGGCTGCTGAGCTTAAACAGTCTGAGAAATTAAAAAATGATTTTATCTCTTCTATATCTCATGAATTAAGAACTCCTCTTACAGCAATAAAAGGTTGGGCGGAAACAATGCAACTTTGTGATTCGGATCCTTCTACAATGAAAAGAGGGCTTGAAACTATTGCAAGAGAAACAGAGAGATTGTCGGGAATAGTAGAAGAAATGCTTGATTTTTCAAGTATAAGAGAAAAAAAGGTAAATCTAGTTAAAGAAAAAGTTGATATTCTTGCGGAAATCGGTGAAGCGGTTTATATGTTCAAAAATAGAGCCGATGCAGAAAACAAAACGCTTATATATTCTGAGCCTAAAATGCTTTCTGCGGTTTTAGGAGATAGAAACAGATTAAAACAAGTTTTTATAAATATTCTTGATAATGCACTTAAATACACTAATGAAGGCGGGGGAATAAGTGTTAATGTTAGTGAAAAAGAAGATAATATTGTTATAAGTGTAACTGATAATGGTTGCGGCATACCGGTAAATCATTTACCTAATGTTACCAAAAAATTTTATAAGGCAAATCACTTAAAAAGAGGGTCTGGAATAGGACTTGCAATAGTTGATGAAATAGTTGATCTTCATGGCGGAAAACTTGTAATAATAAGTGAAGAAGGTTTTGGAACTACAGTAACTGTAAGTTTACCTATTTATAAACCTGAATAATATTTTGAGGGAATTAATATGAATATACGTGAATTTTATGAATATTCAAAAAAAAATCTTCCTGATTTAGATGATCATACTTTACAAAGCGAAGTAAATATAATTTTGGAAAATTACTTAAATTTAAGCTATACAGATCTTTTTTTGAATAGAAACAAAGAAATAAGCTATGAAAATTTAGAAGTTTTAAAAGAAGCTGTTTATAAGCGTTCTCAAGGAATACCTTTACAATACATTCTAGGCCATTGGAGTTTTATGGGCATGGATTTGCTTGTGGGTGAAGGTGTATTAATTCCGAGAGAAGATACTATGGCGGTTATAGACCTTGCAATGAACTGTAAAAACTTTAGAGAAAAAAGCAATATTATTGATATTTGCAGCGGAAGTGGTTGTATTTCGCTTTCAATTGAAAAATTTTTAAAAAATAATTCTAATATCTATGCTCTTGAATATTCTTCTGATGCTTTTTGCTATCTTAAAAAAAATATAAAAAAAGAAAACAGTAGTGTAAAACCCATTTTTGGAGACCTTTATGAAAAATATAAAGACTTTGAAAATAATTTTTTTGATTTGATTTTGTCTAATCCTCCATATATTAAAACAAATGAAATAGAAACACTCGAAAAAGAAATTTCTTTTGAGCCTCGAGTTGCACTAGATGGTGGCCTCGATGGTCTTCATTTTTACAGGGGTATATGTAAATTGTGGACGCCTAAATTGAAAATTGGAGGAAGTCTTGTTTTTGAGATAGGAAAAGATCAATTTCAAGAAGTACAAGAAATTATGCTTAAAAATGGATTACAATAAATTGAATATAAAAAAGATATAAATGGTATAATTCGAGCTATAATTGGTACTAAAAATGTATAATTTTGAAAAAATAAATTAATTTATAAAAAATAATTTGACAAATTTATATAAATTATTATAATGAGATATTGTAGATTTAGAGTATAATCTACAATATTTTTATCTTTTTAAAGGAGGTATATATATGTCTGAAAAAGAATTAAAGGCACTTGATTTTGAAGAAGAAAATGTTTCTGGTGGATTTTATTCTTCTTATGATGAGAGTCCCGAATGGATCTTATTAGATGGTGAAGCTAAATTTAAAAAAAGGGTTCTTCATAAAGGAGAAAAAAGAGTTGATAAACATAAAGAAATTGGAAGGTATCGTACACGAAAAGAAGCTGAAGAAGCAGCTAGACAAAGAGGATTAAGTCTTAAAGCAGTAGTGCTAGACGATAAATATTGTTAAAGGAGGAATTAATATGTCCGAAAAAGAATTAGAAGTAATTGATGATAAAGGTGAAAAAGATGTTTCTGGCGGTTGTATAGGTGTGCAAAAAATATGCAGCGGTACACCTTTAAACAGTATGACCGAAGTTCGATACTGTGTTTATGACAGAGATTATAGGCGTAGCGATGCAGTACCTATACTTGAGGGATTTAAAACTTTGGAAGAAGCTAAAAAAGCAGCCGAAGAAAGAGGTCTCAGTACCGAATGGAGACATAAATTGTTAAGTAAAGATTTGTTCAGTAAGAAAATGGCAAAAGAAGAAAAAAAAGCATGGGAAGAAATTATGAAGAATAAATAAAGTGATGAAATCATTATGATAAAATATTTTCAAAGGGGGAGTTTATGTGTCAGAAAAAAATTTAAAATCAATTGATTCTAAAGATTCAGAAAAAGTTTCCGGAGGTTGCATTGGTGATGAACTTGTGTACACAGGTAGTAGAAGATATGGAACATACAAGAGAAGATATAGAGTTTATAATGATGATGATTACTGCGACAATACACCAGTAGCAGAGGGGATTGAAACATTAGAAGAAGCTAAAAAGGAAGCAGAAAGAAGAGGACTAAGTACTAAGTGGAAACGTGATCAATTCCCTTTAGCTTATAAAGCAGAACAACAAGTTATGGCAGATATGCAAATGGAAGAAGTGCAAAAATTAAAGAAAAAAAATTTAGATTCTACCTTCTAATATAGAATTTAAAAAAGCATTGTTTTTTAGACAATGCTTTTTTATTCTTCTTTTTGTATGGGCATTACAAGAGCACATAAAAGGTATGCAATAAAGCCAAATCCAAATATTAAGGAAGAAATTATCCATATTATTCTTATTAGTGTTGAGTCAATTTCAAAATATTCAGCAATTCCTCCGCAAACACCAAATATTTTTTTATCTTTTTTTGATCGAGTTAATCGTTTAATCATTGTATATTATCCTCCACATAATTAATACTTATAGACTAATTATACAGGAATAAATAGTTATATTCAACACATTATTTCTCTTCTCTTTTTTTCTTTATAGCTTTCGAAATTTTATCTACTATATCTGGAGTCATTGCAATAATTCTGTCTAAAGTGGTATTAAATGATTCCACTTGAAGAAGTTTTACATCTCCTTCGGATATAACTAAAAAAGCAACCGGAACAATGTTTACTCCTGCGCCGTTTCCTCCTCCAAACATATCTTTTGAATCTTTTGTTGAAAAATCTGAGCCTCCTGAGGCGAAACCGTAGCTTACTTTTGAAACCGGTATGACAACTGTTCCGTCAGGAGTGGTTATTGATTCCCCTATTACTGTGTTTGCATTCACTATAGATTTTATTTTTTCAAGAGCTGAATCCATTAGATTTTCAATTTTATTACTCATATTTTTTCACCCTCACAAATTAATTTTTGATATAGTTTTTAGTTTTTTCGAGTATTTTAAAAAACTTAAAATTAAATAAATCAGTTTGAATTTTATTTCCAAGTTTAAAATAAAAGAATTTTTACTTTCAGTAAAGTCGGGAATCACTTTAACTTGGTAGTTTTGCGGGCGTTTTAAAGAGTATAGAATACCAAATGAAGAATAAACCAAAGCCGAAGCTTGTCCATATGCTAAAGCTGTATTGAAAGAATTTTCATTCCCGACTTTTAAAATAAAAGTTAAATCATTTATTTCCGTTTTTTCTAAAATATCTTTTAATAATTTCCCTGAAACACTAAAAAAATTATAAACGGCTTTTATTGAATTTATAATTCCTTGCTTTTTTACTTTAGAAAAAATACTTTCGGAGTTGCTATTATTTGAAAGATTCATAGAATTATTTTCTATATTTTTCTTTTTTTCATTGCTATACAAAGTAATTTTTAGCATAAATATTTTTATTTGAATTTTTAAATTCTTGTGTTGACTTATCTTTAGTTTAATAGGAATAAATAATATGACTGTCAAAAAAATTATTAAAATCAATAAAGTGAATAATATAGCATACATATTGCCCTCAATAAATAATAAGATTATTTAGATTATATCCATAATCAGTCGATTATATGCACCGCTAAAGTTAAAAATTTAATGGTATATGAGTTATTTTTATCACGAAATTATAAAGAGCTTTCTCAATAGTTATCAAT
The DNA here is from genome assembly GCA_934700635.1 of uncultured Eubacteriales bacterium. Classification (GTDB taxonomy): domain Bacteria; phylum Bacillota; class Clostridia; order Oscillospirales; family Acutalibacteraceae; genus UMGS1491. The sequence continues at coordinate 6,932 of CAKUXU010000026.1, forward strand.
GGATAATCAAAAAATCCAAATAAAAACAAAATAAGAATTACCCATATAATAACTCTAATATTTTTATAGTACGCTTCAATAAATCTTTCAGGTATAAATGCTTCTAAAATTTTAAACCCGTCAAATGATGGAATAGGGAATAAGTTAAAAGTGGCAAGTAATGCGTTTATTGATATGTAATAGGAAAGTAAATCTGCAAAAGCCATAGCTATATCTTCAGAAGGCATAAATTGCGTTAAATTAAGTAAAAGCCCTCCTACAAGCGCAGCTACTATATTTGAAACAGGACCCGCTAATGAAACAAGAGCACTGTCTCTTTTAGGATTCTTAAAATTTCTTGTGTAGATTGCAACTGGTTTGGCCCATCCAAAATCGAAAAGAAGCATACATACTGCTCCCCAAACAGAAAAATGAGCAACAGGGTTTAGTGTTAATCTCCCTTGTAATCTCGGAGTATCATCTCCTAATTTACATGCTACCCAAGCATGAGAAAATTCATGTAGTGGAAGTACTACAAAAATTATAAAAAGTATTGCTAATATTCTTAAAACAAGATCGTAAAAAGTTATTCCAGGTTGTAAAAACCACATTTAAATTCACCTCAAAGCAATTATATCATATAACTTATATAAATGTCATATTTTTTTTAACTTTGAGATAGATGTGCCAGGGTAGTACCATGAAAGTATTTTTTGATAACTTGCTCCTTGTTTTGCCATATACTGTGCACCGCTTTGACTCATTCCGACGCCGTGACCATAACCTTTTACAGTAAATACTATTTTTTCATTCTCGGAGTTAAAATCCACTGTGAAATCCGAAGATCGCAGACCGAAAATTTTTCTTATTTGTTGACCTTTAATGGGTTCAGAACATATCGTTATTTCTTTTACCATACCGCCTTGAGTTCTTGAATTAATTTTTATCCAATTTGAAGGATTTCCTTCAAAAGATATATTTTTACTGTTATTTTTAATTTTTTCTTTAAATTCCTGGATAGATATTTCTGTTTTGGTTTCATACCCAGATGCAAGTTTGTCACCGGGACTTTCAACGTTTGTCAAATATTTAAGATCTCCTCCGAAAACATCTTGGCACTTTTCGGTTTCCCCGGAAGAAATTGCATGATATGCTGCAAAAATTAAATTTCCATTTTCCTCTATAACTTGTGGAAAAACTTCATTTACACAAGTCTTTATTCTTGTATAATATTTTTCAAAATTATTCCCCCATTTTATCTTCATTTGATCTTCAGGAATATAATTTATCCATTTTGATGTATCGGCAGTAAAATCATATTCCTTTGAATTTTCTTTTCTTGAATTTGATCTTTCTCTACAAAAATATGTATAAGATGCAACCGCTTGAGCTTTAATGGCTTCTTTTTCGTATAGAGCGGGCATTTCACAGCTCACAACACTATACAAGAATTCTTCATCCGGTACTTTTATAATTTTTCCGCTAGATTTGTCAAGAATTTTAAAAAAGTTTGAATTTGATTCTTTCCTTTCTTCTGATAATTTTAAGGGTGATTCTAAATTTATTAATTCTCTTTTTTTATTTACTGAAAGAAGCGGAATAAAAATCATAGAAATTAAAATAAAAAATAAAATAAGCAACTTTCTTTGCATTTCTTGTTTCATAGAAATTCACGTCCTTTTGTATTTGTCTGGATTTCTAAACTTTTTTGTAATACGTGCGTATTGACTTTAGAGTCGGCTTAATATAAACTGATAGTTTAGAAAGCTCCGTATAATATATATTATATGGACGAGAGATTGAGGTTATGTTTAAAACTTCAAAAGTCTAAAAAATTTAATTTAATTGGAGGTATTAAAAATGTGTTTTAAAATTGCTCAAGTATTAGAAGGCATTTTACTGCTTGTAGTTTCATTTTTAGGTTTTAATGATGATTATTTCAAACTGGGTTCTGTTACGAGTTTTGTAGAGTCAGGATGGTTTACTGCTTTATTTTTTGGTGCCATAATGGCTTTTTTATTATTGATAAAATTTTCTAAAATAGAAATAAAAAATCTTAAAGTAAAGCGAGATATTTTTCTTGCTGTAATAAGTGCTTTAGTTGCACTTAGTTTTTTCGCTTGTATATCAACATATTATAATGCTAAATCTATTTATGATTTTGAATGGCAACCAGTTATGATGGCTGCTTTATCGATTCTTTCTTGTTTAACTTTTGTTATAATGACAATTACTTTATTAACCGGGAAAAATTTATTTTCATTTTTGTCGTTTTTCATATACTGTCCTGTTTTTTGGTATGCTTTCCAACTAATTTTATTTTTATCGGTTCAAAATGATAATTCAAATATTTATGACATAACTTTAACCGCTTTTTCGGCACTTTTCTTTTTGTATTATACTCAAGTATTTTCAACATCTTCAAACCTCAACATTGTAAAATTAATTATTGGATTTGGAGTTCCAACGGTTATACTTACAGCTATGAAAACAACGAATTATTATAATATGATAAAGGGTTCATCGGTGGTAAATGAAGTTGAAAGTACTACATTAAATCTACAAGATATGATTGCGATTTATATATTCTTTGTAGTAATATATGCATATGGAGAAATAAGAAAGAGCAAAATTAGTTCGGGTAATGATTCTCAAAAAATTTAGTATATATTTTCTTTAATTATCAGTATAATTTATTATGTAGAAAATTAAATTGAGAGGTGCTTATTTATGGCAATAAAAATAGGAATAAACGGTTTTGGAAGAATAGGTAAAATGGTTTTACGTATTGCTTTGGAAAAACCTGAAATTTTTCAAGTGGTTGGAATAAACGATCCTTTTGTAAGTGCGGAATATATGGCTTATCTGCTAAAATATGATTCTGTTCACGGGACATTCAATCATGATATAACCGAAAAAGACGGTATGCTGTATGTTGATGATATGGAAATAAATACTTTTTCGGAAAAATCTCCTGAAAATATTCCCTGGGGTCATGTGGGAGCTTCTTATATTGTTGAATCAACAGGAGTATTTTGTTCTACCGAAGCAGCATCAGCTCATTTGAAAGCAGGAGCTAAAAAAGTCGTTATTTCTGCTCCGGCAAAAGATTCTATAACTCCAACTTTTGTTTGTGGTGTAAATCTTGAAAAGTATAATAAAAACATGAATGTAGTTTCAAATGCTTCTTGTACTACTAATTGTTTGGCACCTCTTGCTAAAGTTATAAATGATGAATTCGGTATTGAAGAAGGACTTATGACAACAGTCCATGCTGTAACTAATACCCAAAATGCCGTAGACGGACTTTCAAGAAAAGATTGGCGTGGGGGAAGAGCTTCAAGCGGTAATATAATTCCTTCTTCAACAGGTGCAGCAAAAGCAGTTGGCCTTGTTATTCCAGAACTTAAGGGTAAACTTACTGGAATGTCGTTTAGAGTGCCTGTCCTTAATGTTTCTGTTGTTGATTTAACATGTAAACTTTCAAGAAGTGCAGATAAAACAGACATTTTCAGAGCTATTAAGCTCGCTTCGGAAGGTTGCATGAAAGGAATACTCGGATACAACGATGAAAATTTGGTTTCCAGCGATCTATGCGGAGACAGCAGAATTTCGATATTCGATGAAAAAGCAAGCATA
>CAKUXU010000027.1 GCA_934700635.1 uncultured Eubacteriales bacterium
TTTTCTGTATTTTTTTACAAATAGCTTCAATAGCCATTCCTTCTTTAAACGGATTTTTCAGAACTACACCTCTCAATTTGTTTGAATGGCTTATAGTTTTTGTTTTGGCTGCATCACCTATTTTAGTTTCTGAGTTAGAAAAACATTTTTGGAATTCAAAGGAAAAACATTTTTGATTCTTCATATTCTATATTTTATTTATTTACATATAAATTTTTACCAAGGGGGAAAAAATATGAAAGTATGGATATTAAATCGAAAAAAATTAATGATTCTTGTAGGGTGTTTAACAATGACTTTCCTAGGTGTTACCACTTTAATGACAGGTAGTCAGATTTTTAAAGCAAGCGAAAGAAAACTGCCTATTTACTGTGTAGACAGAGAAGACAAAGTTGTAAGTATTTCCTTTGATGCAGCGTGGGGAAATGAGCAAACTCAAACACTACTTGATATTTTAGCCGAGAAGGCAGTAAAATCTACATTCTTTTTAGTTGGATTTTGGGCGGAAAAATATCCTGAATCAGTTAAAGCTATTGCAGATGCCGGTCATGATGTAGGAAATCATTCGGATACTCATCCGCATTTACCGAAGCTTCCTAAAGAAAAAGTAATTTCTCAAATTGAGGACTGCAATAAAAAAATAGAAGCCGCAGGAGCACCGAGACCTATTCTTTTTAGACCGCCGTACGGTGACTACAATAACTGTGTTGTTGAATCTACAAATGAACTTAAAATGCACTGTATTCAATGGGATGTAGATAGTTTAGATTGGAAAGATCCTACTCCAGATGATATGGTTAAAAGAATAAAATCAAAATTAAAACCCGGATCCATTATTTTAATGCACAACGGAGCTAAAAATACTCCCGAAGCTTTACCAAAAATTATAGATACAATTAAATCCGAAGGGTATGAAATAATTCCTATTTCTCAAATTATTTATAAAGAAAATTACAGTATGGATTCTAACGGAAAGCAAAAAGTCAATAAGTAAAAATTTAATTTGTGATGTAATAAATCATGAATTGAATGAATAAAATTTAATACTATATAAATAGCCAAGGGGAGAGTTGTAAAATGAATTATGACGTCAGTAAAAATGCATTGTCGGTTAGAGGACTGGTGTTTGAAGGAAATAAGGAAATCCCTGTAGATTTAGATTTTTCCCTTCCTGATTATTGCCCTGATATACAAAGAATTTTAAAATGCCGTGTTTGCCCAAACATAACTTCTAAGAATATTTCCGGTGATCGATTAAATATTGAAGGAGTTTCTAAAATAAGAGTTATATATGTTGATTCGGAAAGCAAAAAGACAAGGTGTTGTGAAAATGCTATTCCTTTTTCTTGTTCAATAGACATAAGATCAACCCCGGAAAATGCATTTGCAGTTACCGCTTTGAAAGTCGATTATGTTAACTGCAGAGCTGTAAGTCCCAGAAAACTTGACATTCACGGGGCAATTTCGATCTGTGCAAAAATCTATAAAAAAGAAAATCTAGAAATTTCTTCAAATGTAAACGGAAATGATATTCAACAAAAAATATCGGATATGAAATTGAATAGTCTTGCAGGAATAGGTCAGCAGCAATTTTCAATCAGTGAAATAATAGAAACAGAAGAGGGAAAACCTGCTGAATCAATAATAAATTCAGATGTTTATTTAGTTTTGAAAGACTACAAAAATATGGCAGGAAAAACAGTTATCAAAGGTGAAGCCATATTAAAAATTCTTTACATAAGCGATATATCTTCCGGTGAAACAGAAGCTTTAAATTGCTCTATACCTATAAGCCAAATAATAGATGTACCTGGAATCACCGAAGAATCAAGATGCATAATTGATGGAGCGGTTCTTAGTCATGATGAACAAGTTTGTACAGAAAATGATGATAATCCGGGATATATATCAAGCGAAATAAAAATATCCGCAATGGTAATGGCTTATAGCGACAAAGATATTTCTGTAGTTTCGGATGTTTATTCAACAGATTATGATCTTGAAGTTTCCAAGCATCCTTTGAAATTAAATTATCTTATAGATATTTTCAAAGAAAATTTAAATCATAAAGATAATATAAATTTATCAGATATGAATATTTCGAAAATTATAGATTCTTGGAGCGACAACTGCAATGTAAATACTACCGAAGAAAATGGAAAGCTTGTTTTTAAATTTAAAGTCACCATAGGTGTTTTAGCTCTTGACAATGAAGGTATCCCTATATTTATAGAAAGAATTTTTGAATTCAATCATTCTAAATCATATGAAAATTTTTCTGGCTGCCTGGAATGTGAAAGCGAAATAATTCCTTTGGCGGTTAACTGTAGTATTTCAAGTTCAAACAGTATTGAAATGAATTTTGAATTTGAGTTTTCTGGCGAAGTATATTCATGTCAAAAATGCAATATGGTTAAGGAAGTTACTGCTGATGAATCCAAAGCTATAGAAAAAGACAGTGCATGTTTAACTGTTTATTATGCCTCAAAAGATGAAAATGTTTGGGATATAGCAAGAAATTATCATACCTCGGCAAGTATGGTTAAAGAAGAAAATGATCTTTCAGAAGACAAAATAAAAAGCGATTGCATGCTTTTAATTCCTATGAAATGAATTTTTAAGTCTTGATTTTATAATAAAAACAATATTTTTCAGGAGGAGCAAAAGTGGAAGAACGTAACATATATAAAGATATTTCGCAAAGAACCGGAGGGGATATTTACATTGGTGTAGTCGGACCGGTTCGTACAGGAAAATCCACGTTTATAAAAAAATTTATGGATACTTTGGTTATCCCAAATATTTCAGATGATGTTCAAAAAGAAAGAGCTATTGACGAACTTCCGCAATCTGCTGCAGGAAGAACAATCATGACTACCGAGCCTAAGTTTATTCCCGAAGATGCGGTTGAAGTTAATATTGATAATGCTGCAAGCTTTAAAGCAAGAATGATTGATTGTGTGGGATATATAGTTCCAAGCGCTCTTGGTTATATAGAAGACGATCAACCAAGAATGGTCATGACACCATGGTATGAAGAGGAAATCCCTTTTAATATGGCAGCAGAAATAGGAACAAAAAAAGTTATAACCGATCATTCTACAATCGGTCTTGTAATTACAACTGACGGAAGCATTAGTGATATAGACAGAAGTGAATATGAAGAGGCCGAAGAAAGAGTTGTTAATGAGCTTAAAGAAATAAATAAACCTTTTATAATTTTACTTAATAGTACTTATCCTTACAGTGACCAAGTAAAAGAGCTTTCGGATAAACTTTCTACCAAGTATGGTGTTCCTGTACTGCCTGTTAATTGTAGCGAAATGGATGAAAATGAAATAAAAAGAATTTTAGCGGAATTACTTTTTGAGTTTCCTATTAAGGAAATTAAAATAGATATGCCAAAATGGCTTAGTCCTCTTGAAAAAGATCATTGGCTTAGAAATTCGGTTTATTCATGTATAAAAAATACAGCAAAGAATATCTCTAAAATAAGTCAAATTCAAGAAATGGTAGATAATATACTTGAATGTGAGTATATAGAGTCTGCGTCGGTATTTTCGGTTGATCTCGGAAAGGGAATTATAAGAATTAATGTTACTTTGAATCCATCACTATTTTTTAAAGTTTTGGGAGAAAAAACGGGAATAATTGTTAAAGATGAAACCTCGCTTATGCAGTGCATGATGGATCTTTCTAAAACAAAACAAAAATATGAAAGAATTGCTGAAGCATATGAGGAAGTAGATCAAAGTGGTTATGGAATAGTTATGCCGACAATGCAGGAACTTCATCTTGATGAACCAGAAATAATAAAACAAAATGGAAAGTACGGTATACGTTTAAAAGCATCTGCGCCTTCGGTACATATGATGAAAACAACAATAGAAACGGAAGTTACACCTATAGTTGGCTCAGAGCAGCAATCAGAAGAGCTTGTTAATTATTTACTTCGTGAATTTGAAGAAAATCCTTCTAAAATTTGGGAATCAAATATTTTTGGAAAGTCACTTCATGAATTGGTTAATGAAGGTCTTCACAATAAACTTTATAGAATGCCTCCGGAAGCAAGAGATAAAATTAAAGAAACTATAGAAAAAGTAATTAACGAAGGATGTAACGGCTTGGTATGCATAATATTATAAAAAAATCAGCTCTCTCAGAAATTGAGAGAGCTTTCAGTTTGTGCATAGTTATTTATCTATAATATCTTTTAGGAATTTAAGTTCTATAAATTTTTTATCTAGATTGCATTTTTTATCGAGTAAACAATAGGCGTATCCATATATTCCCCATATGAGAGAGAAGCTTGAATCAGCTATAATCGCACGTAAGACTTGATTTAAACCCTCGTCTGCAAATATAGGTATTCCTTTTCCTACTCTATAACCTTCATATTTTTTTGCAAGGGTGGATAGATTTTTATCAAGAATTGTGGCTTTTGAATTAGATTTAGATACTTTTTCTAAAAGAACAAGATATTCTGGTATGAATTGAAAACCAAGTACTTCTTTTTTTACGGTAGTCTTGCAACTTTTCAGATATCTTTTTAATTCTTTACATACTGATTTCGATTTAGATATAAGTTTACGGGAAGAATCTTCTTTATCAAGAGGATATGCTTTTTGTAAATATTTTCTTAATTTTACTTTAACACTTTTTGCTTTGGTTTCCATTTCCATGAGAAGTTCTTTTTCTCCTATTGCTCCAGCATTAAACCTGAAAATTTCATGTCCTTTTTTGCTAAGAGATGAAACATCTTCCAAATATTTTATTATTAACTTAGCTTGAGCATTTGATTTAGAGAAAATACTGGATTTTGACCTATTGCTCAAAATACGTGTTCTTAAACATTTTATTATTTTCTGTTTACTATCAATTGTAAGTCCATTGGTTCCCTTTTTGGGATGGTAATGGAAAGTCAAGAGTTCCTCATAGAACGCTTTTATATCATTGTCTTTTTCACCTGATATTCTGCTGTTCTTCTTGTTGTTAAGTTCTTTACTTACTTTTTCATTTAGACTTGGTTTTTTAAATATATCTGATGCTTTAGTTTCATCTTTAGTTTCACTTTTAAGCGCCTCTTTAGTTTTAGATTCAGTTTCTTCGTCCAGGTCTTTTAAAGATTTTCCTCCGCTTTCATTTTTAGATTTATTTTCGGACTCTACTTTAGATTCATTTTCAGATTTAATTTCAGCCTCAATTTTAGATTCTATTTCAGTTATTTCTTTATATGGGTCAGCGCCTATTCTCTTAAGCGTTTTTAAAAGTTTATTTTTTTCAAACAGGTCTTTATACTTAGCTGATTTTGCAATATAATGATAAAGCTGTAAGAACATAATTTCTTCCGGTTCTCTTGTTGGAAGTTTATTACCAATGGAGTACATTCGTTCGTTCTTTTTTAGTTTATCGCATATCTTATTAATATCAGTATTTAAATCTTTCCTATTAACACGTTTACAAGGCATACCTATTTTCTCAAGAAATGTAAGAGCACTATTCATGAAATCATTTAGTTTCGTATATTTATCAATCCGATCAGAAAGTTCTCTAATTGAATAACTACCACTTTGATGATCCATCACGTGCATAACGATCCTAACTATCTCATCGTCTAGAGAATCCATATTGTTCAGGATATTATCAAAATATCCACCAAGAATATGAAGTTCATCATGGTATGATTTGGCATTTGAAGTGATAATATCACGTAACTTATATGGAAGACTTTGAATATTACTCATAATCGCTGTATAGTCAGATTTAAGATTACTATCTTTAAATTTTTTCATCAATTCTTTACATTGATTTATATCTTTTGAATCTTTATCCTGATTTTTTGGGAAAAGTTGTAATGCTTTACTTACTTTTTTTAAGCTTTCATAGTCTCCTGAATCTAAAATTTCCTTGTAAATTGCTAAAAACATTTGTTCTGGCATACTTTCTGCTTTAACAGTAGATGGATCCACAATAGGTTTTTCTCCTGTTGCTGCTTTAATTACGAATGCGCTATAATGGGTTTCAAAAAATGGCGGTTTTGTATGTGTTGGGTAACAATTTAAACCCATTCTTGAAAGAAATTTAACAGCATAAGCTAGAATATCGACTGATCTTTTGTGTGCTTTTAAACTATCGATAAAGTTTGCAGCTTTACTTAACGTACTACGTATACTAAATGTTATGTCTGAATCAAAATTTTCTTTTAATTCATCTATTGCTTTTGGAATTTCGTAAATACTAAATCCATTGCTAAAATGTTCTTTTTTATCGTAGTATACGTCAGCATATTTATACACAATATCCTGGTATTTTCTAGGTACACTAGAAAGTTCATTTTTGCATTCTCTGTAATATGTTTTAATATCATAATCTTCAAACAATTTCAATGCTTTTTCACTTTCTTGAACATACTCATTTGAAGAAGGCAAATGAGCATTGTAAAGTGCTGCAAACATTTGTAGAACAGGATCACTAATTTTACTTACACCAGTAATTCTACTATTGTCTTGAGGTTTAATTTTTTCAAATTCATTATACTTTGCTTCAAAGTCAAAATTTGCAGCTTTTCCTGAGTCAGTTTGACTATGATAAGTTTCTTTCACACCTCTTACGCGGTACAGGCAATTAATACCGAAAACTTTCAGATAATCTATTGTTAGACTTACTGCATCGTAAGTATTAAAAACTGCTTTTTTGATGTCTTCAAGATCCTTACCAGCTTGTTTTTCCGATTTCAAAATACTACGTAGTTTCGGTACTAGTTTAGATTCCACATCAGCAAAATTTTCTAAATGAGATTTGGTTTTGCGGGATCTGATAAACTTATTAGCGTAAAATATTAATGTACTTATTTCATAGTTTTCAAACAGACGCAAAAATTTATTATAAAATCTAGTATAGATTTCCTCAATATTATCTATACAATTATTTACTTCTTCATATTTTTCATTGTATTTTTCCATATCAGGTTTGTTTTTTCCTGGTGAATTTGAAGAATTAGTTCCATTTTCAGGAGCATCTTTTATACCTAATACTTTGTTAATTTCACTAATAGCACTTGAATTATAATCAACTTCTCCCCAGCGGTTCATAATTGGGTAAGTAGTATCTCCCAGTAAATTCAAATTTTTATTTGTATCGCTAATTTTTTTTATATACAATATAGCATTCTTATATTTTTCTAAATCTTTATAGCGAGCATTTATATAATTTAAATCAAATTCTTCAAGTGCATGATCTGCAGTGTCACCATGTTTAAATAATTTAAAATAATTTCCTAAAATAGCAAGAAAAACATTGTTGTAGTTGCTTTCTAGTATATACTTGTCTATGTCCTCTATATTATTTTCAATGTTTTTTATAGCTTCTGACTGATTCATATGATTTCCAGCCTCGCCATCGCCGAGAGCTATATCCATTGGATTTTTTTGCTGATTGGAAATCTGCGTTCTTTTATTGAACATCTTGTCAGTGTAAATCATTAGTTTCTCGATGCCGAGTTCCTTAATCGCTTTGCTTTCTTTCCAATCGAACAAATTACCAAAGCCCTTATACCAAGGTTTAACTGCATTTTCAAAAAGTGTTTCATCATCTATTGTAGCCTGCGGATTACTACCCTTATACGCTATTTCTAATGTTTTTAGCTGTTCAGTACTTAAATTGAAAAAATTATAACTCATACTATCCATAATTCCATTTTTTCGTAGTATACTTTCTATTTTTTCACGAACATCATCATTTTGTATTTCTTTTATTATATTATTGCATGCTTTAAAATCTTGCACTGCTTTTTCATATCTATTTCCAAATATTTCTTCATAGCTCAACATTAATTAATCACCCTTTCAAGAAGTTTGGGAACATTATAGTACAAGTAAATATAATAGTCAATAGAAATAATGAAAAAAATATAATTTTTACACAATTTTTAACAAAAGGAGAGGAAAAAAGAAGGGAATATTTGATAAAAGTTAAAGAGGTAAGAGATAAGAATAAAAGTTTAGTTATAAGTATAGGGTAAAGGTTGAAGGAAACAAGGTAAGTGATATAATAATTTGATGAAATTGCCAAATAAAAGAGTAAAACTATACTAAATATTGTGAGTAAAATGAAAGAAAGTTTAGAATATATAGATTAGTTTTGAGGCAATTTCAAGAAAACAAATGAAAGGAGTAACTAGATGTGGAAAAGAAAATGAAAGGACGGATAGGAGCAGCAGCGATAATGATGTTAACATGTACAGCATTTGGAATAACGAAAGCATCAGCTGTTGCGAAACCGGAAAACTTAGAAGTAAAAGGAAAATATACCTACACGGGTAAAGAAATAACAGTAGAAGATAAAGATGTACAAGGATACGACCCAGAAGAAATGAATATGACAGGTAATAAATCAAGTAAAGCAGGAACGCATGAAATATCGGTAACACCGAAAGAAGGAAATTGGGATGGATTAGATAATGCCACGGCAGCGACAGCTGAGTGGACAATAGATCCGGCAGAACAAGTAATAGCTTTAATTTCAGGAAAAGGAGTAAATGCAGAAAAATCAACAATAAATGTTGCGATGGGAGAAAATATAAGTACAGAAGAAATGAAATCGAAAATAACGGGAGCAAAAGGATTATTAGGATTTACACCGCAGAAAAATCTCGATGATACCGAAGAAAGTATAGGTACACTTAGTTCGGAAGGAGAGTTTACGACAAAAAACAAGCTTGGCAAAGGAGAATTTGAGGTATTTGCGAAACCTGTATTTGTAGGAAGCGATTCAGAAAATACACACAAAATGTCGAATAAATTGAATGTAATTCTTCAAGTACTTGAAAAAGTAAGTATAGAAGGACTTGAAAACAGTGAAAATAGTTTTACATATAACGGGAATGCTCAAAAACCTGAAGGTACTATAACCGTAAGTGAAAACAAAATACCTGCAAACGAACTAGAAGTTTTATATGAAGGAACAGGTGAAACAGAATATCCACTTAGCAAAGACGCACCGAAAAATGTTGGAACGTACAAAGTTACATATTCTGTGCCAAATACAAATGAAACTTATGCAGGAAGTACAAGCTATGAATTCAAAATCGAAAAAGCCGAGCCAGAGTACACTGTACCTCAAAATTTAAAAGGTATTAAAGGCCAAAAATTAAGTACAGTAGAATTAACAGAAAACTGGAAATGGAAAGATTCTGAAACAGTTATGGAAGAGTCCGGTGAAAAATCTTTTGATGCAATTTTTACACCTCAAGACACAATTAACTACACAGAAGTTGAAAAACAGCTTTCTGTTCAGGTTTCTGATCCCGAAAATATGGATAATTATCCTCAAAAACCAACTTTGAGTGTAGAAGGAAAGTACATTTACAACGGCAATAATCAAACTGCTACCGTTAACGGATACAATCCCGAAACAATGCTTATATCAGGAAATGTTCAAAAAGATGCAGGAGATTATGATATTTCCGTAACACCTAAGGAAAAATGGTCCGACGGCTCATCCGATGAAGTTAAAATTTCTTGGAAAATCGAAAAGGCAGATTCTACAAATTATAAAATTCCTACAAGTTTAGAAGCTAAAAGAGGTCAAAAATTAAGTGAAATTAATTTACCTGAAGGTTTCGCTTGGCTTGATCCTGAAACTGAAATCTTAAAAACTGATGCTTTTTATGCTTCATTTACTCTTAATGGAGATCCCAAAAATTACAATACTGTTAACGATATTTTTGTTATGGTTAAAATTACCGACCCACTTAAAACTTATCCTTTAGATGATTCTCAAGATAAATCCCTCGTTTTCAACAAAAATAGTAAAATCGAATTTAAAATTAATGCAGATTATCATCTCTTTGAAAATGGTAATGGTAAAGTATTTATCGATGGCCTATTTATCAAACCCGATTTTTATTCTTCTAAATCCGGTAGCACCATCATTACTTTAACTCAACCTTTCGCTGATTCTTTATCTATCGGTTCTCATTCTCTTACCGTCACTTTCTCGGACGGTGCCGAAACTAATCTCTCTTTCTCTATCAATGATCAAAATCCTGTAAACAAAGATCTTATTAATCCTATCTCTTCTGTCAATAATTCTAATGATTCTAATGACTCACTTTTCTCTAATCTTAATCAAAACTTATTCCAAAGTTTAGATGATGACTCACTCACCGATTACTACGATTTCATTCAAACCGATGACTCTTCCTCTTTCTTCCTCCTCTCTATCTCTTTATTTATCTCCTCTTGTTCTATTGCTTT
>CAKUXU010000028.1 GCA_934700635.1 uncultured Eubacteriales bacterium
GAGGAGTGGTTGGTGCAATAATTGCAAATCATGTTCATGATAAAAATAAAAATAATGACAACAACAATACCAAGGGCAATACTAACGAAAACAATAATTCGAAAACTGAACCTATTTCACCTAAAGAAATTAAAAATAGCGTTAAATATTATATTTCAGAAAAATCTTTTATTCGTAGTTTAGGTTTTGGTACTTCGTTCCCAAAAGATTCTATAGGAGTGTGTAATCATTTACGTATACTAGATGCTCTGCGTGAATCTAATTTGAATAGGTCCAACTATTATAAACATAAAAATTTCTTTTCGTATATTTACATGATTTATAATGAAGGTAATGTAGATATACAATCAATTACAGATGGCATAAAAATGTGGTGCGAAACTAAAAAAATTGAAGGTAACAGTAGTGAATATAGGAATTCCTATATTAATTTTAAGGATTTTGCGGCACTTAATATTGATGAATTTACTGCATTTGCTGATTTTCTGAATTTTATTAATACTACAAATAAAATAAAACATAACGATCGCAAAAATAGAATTAATCAATTTTTGAAGATGAGGATGAGATATAAAACACTTGAAAGAGTATTTGACGTAGCTGTAAATAAAACTCTTATTGAGCAAAATATTGACATTGATAAATTTTTTAAATATAATTTTAATATTCGTGATTGCTTTGAGATTAAAGTAAGGCAAGGATTTAAAGAAACCGTCTCAAAAGAGAAACTTTTAAAAGATTTTAAGGAAAGTAATTTAATAATAAAAGAAATGGGGAATAAAATCGGAAATATCGGTAAAGTAATTAAGAAATATCCGATTAGTAAAATCGACAATATCTTTCCTCTGAAAGACCCATCATCATATGTCCCTGAAGATTACAATTTTGCTTTCTTTGTTTCTCCGGATTCAAATGTAGTTTTAGATTTTTCAAACAAAGACTGGTCCAGAGGATTTAGACCGCGTGATGATTCCGAGGAATTCTTTGTAAATAAAAAATCAAATCTGGTAATTGTAAAACGTGATGGTTCATATTATCTATATACTATTGAAGATATTAATCATCTGAATTTCTCTAATGTGTCACCTTCACAAGAACTTGAAGAATTTATGAATTATTTGAATAGCTAAAAATAGTGCGTAAAGTAATAAAAAGTCGAGGAATTAAAAAACCTCGGCTTTTTATATAGTATATAGAATTTACCGGTATTTTACATAAAGAATCAAAGCTGAAATCACAAATGCTGTTATTCCGATAAGCTGAGAAACTCTTAAAAATGTCCCTGGGATTATCAAACTGTCTGTTCTCAAGGATTCTATTGAAGCACGCAAAATACCATAAAATGCAGTGTACATAAAAAATATTTTCCCCGGAGGTGAATTTTTTTTGAAAGATGTATAGAAATGAAGAAAAATAAAAAAAATCAAACATCCAAAAGATTCATAGAGAAAACAAGGATGAACACATTCTCCAAAAGTGTTTTCACTCATCATTGCCCAGGGAAGATCTGTTTTTATTCCAAATGCTTCTTGATTCGTAAAATTTCCCCACCTGCCTATGAATTGTCCTATAAGAAGTCCGAGAGACATTAAATCAAGAACATTGTAAAAATTTATTTTAGAAATTTTAGAGTAAATAAAAGTAGAAATAAGTCCACCAATTATGGCTCCGTATATAGCTATTCCGCCTTCATTTATACAAAGTATTTTCCATGGATTTTTTAAATATAAATCTCCGGGAAAAAATATTACATAGTAAATTCTTGCGCAAACTATTGCAGTTATTGAAGATACAATAACTAAACTTTCAAGTTTTTCTTTCTTGATTTTAAAATCATTGCATCTTCTCATAATGTAAAAAAACGCGACTAAAAATCCAAGAGAAATTAATATTCCGTACCAGCGAATATTAATACTCCCAAGACTTATTGCTACAGGATTTATTTTCAAGCTAATCCCTAATTTCGGGAAAGAAATGTTATATATTGTTTTCATCATCTGGGTTTTGCTACCGACAAAGCAAAATTATTTTCTTTAAAATGCTTTTTAATCCTTTCATTTAATTTTTTTATGTCGGCATTTTCAAGTATATTCATATAACCAAAAAAGTCTTTTTCTGAAATAGCAAAAGAAAGTAAAACATTTGCTATATTCGAGACACTGTTAAATACAGACATACTTTTTCCGTAAACCGCTTTTTTTGTTCTTTCAAATGATTTTTCATCCATACCTGAAAAAGAAAGCTTAGAAACATGTTTTTTTATGATTTCAGCTGCTTTTTCGGGATTCTTTGATTCTCCTGAAAAAATTAAAGACGAATATCCTGGACCTTCGAAATGTTCTCCTGTAAAAGAGGAAATATTAATTAAATCTTTTTCAAGTAATTCTTGGTACATTTCGTTTGAAGGAGAAGTTAAATAATGCATTATTATATCACTGTAGACTGAATCTTCGGTAGAAATCTTAGAAGAAATATTTTCTTTAAAACCGATACTAAACATTGGCTGACCTATATCGAAAGATTCAGATACATAGTCTTTGACTACTTCTGCTGGTTCTTGAGGAAAGTATCTTTCAACTTCTAAAGCGTTACTGTATTTCAATTTTTTATCTATTAACGAAAATATTCTTTCGGGGTCTATATCTCCGACTAAACATATTGCCATATTATTTAAGTTATAAAAGGCATCGTAGCATTTATAAAGAATTTCTGGTGTTATTTTTTGAATTGATTCAACCGATCCTGCTATATCTATTTTTACGGGGTGATTATGATAAAGGGATTCTAAAAGATTTATAAGCATTTTCCATTCAGGACTATCCTGATACATTTTTATTTCCTGTGAAATTATTCCTCGTTCTTTTTCTACATTTTGAGGAGTAAAGTAGGGTGATTGAACAAAATCAATCAAAATGTTAAGAGACTCTTCAAAATTGTCGCTACAAGAAAAAAGATATGCTGTTTTTTCAAAAGAGGTATATGCATTTGCGGAAGCACCTGTTTTTGAAAAAAGTGAAAATGCATCTCCATCTACACTTTCGAAAAGTTTATGCTCTAAATAATGTGCTATTCCGTCCGGTAATACCGTATAGCTTTCTTCGCCTTTAACTTTGAAAGTATTGTTTATAGATCCAAAATTTGTTCCGATAACAGCATATTTTGAGCTGTAGCCTTTTTTAGGGTAAACATATATGTCGAGTCCTGAAGGATGTTTCATATAAAAATATTCTTCTTTTGCAAGATTGCTTGATATTTTTTTAGGATTCATTTTAATTTTCCTCCTTTTTTTCTTTACTCGAAAGAACATAAACTGTATCGAGTGAGATTTTATTTGCCGCTTCGATTACTTTTTCTCTGCTGACGTTTTCTATTTTCTTTATTAAATCCTGCGGGGAATCCATATCTTTCAAAAAGCTTTGAGAAACATACCATGAATCCAAAGAGCTTAAACTGTCTTCTGTTCTTTTTATAATCTGAGAAATAAAAAGTTTTGTTTCAGTTAGTTCTGCATCTGTAAAATTTCCTATTTTTATTTCTTTAAGCTGCTTTATAATCTCTTTTTTTGCATCTTCAAGCTTTTCTTTTTCAACGCCGCTTTCAATTAGTATTATTCCTTTATGTTTATTAAACCTTGATGAACAGTAATAGCATAAACTTAGCTTTTCTCTGACATTCAAAAACAATTTCGACTGAGTAGTTCCTCCGAATAAAGCATTCGCTAGAATCATTGCAGGAACATCTTCGCTCGGATATGCAATTTCAGTTCTTAAACCCATTACAAGTTTACACTGCGTAACATCCATATTTTCAGTTACTTCTTTTACATCTTCGGCTTTTTTTATAATCTCATTTTCTATCGGAAGGGAAGGATTTCTTTTAATTTTTGAAAACCATTTTTTTAGCTCGTCTGTAATGATTTTTATATTTGCTTGGCCTATAACCATTATTTAAATATTAGATTGGCTTAAGAGTTCTTCCCATGCTTCAAAAACATCTTCTCCTGTAAGAGCTTTGGCGGATTCTATATCTCCCTTAATGTCTACTCCGAATCTTTCTTTCTTGCACATTAATTCTTGACATTTTTTTCTTGCAAATGATTTTTTATCATTCATTTCCGCAAGAATATCTCCTATTAATTGCTCTTTTTCTATGTTTAAATTTTCTTCTTTGAATTTTTTCTCATCAGTATCAGGATTGAATATCATTTCGCATAAAAGCGACATAAGTTCATTTGTATTATTTTGATTTTCAGTAGCAAAGGTATTGCTTAGACCTTCTGCATAGATAGTTATAACTTGAGAATCTCCAAGCTTTGAAAGTGAAGAGTATACGCCTGCACCGTAAAGTTCTTCAAGTTTTATGCTTAAGTCCTTTAAATTCGGATACTTTTTGCATGAATGAGTAAGAAGACCAGGAATTAAAGCTCTCTGTGAAACTTTGCTTTTTTCTATAGGAGTGTACATTGAAAAGGATATTAAAGTTGTTTTGAATTTTTTTTCAGGGATATAAGTGATATTTACTCCTTGAGATATACTTTCGCGTATTATTTCATTCATTAATTATCATCTCCATACATATAATTAGATTTTGAAAATTTATTTCCTACGTTTTTTATTGGTTTTTCTTTTGGGAGGAAGAAGTGTGAATACTATTCCTGCTACAGAAACAGAAACTAAAAGAATTCCGCCATACAAAAAAACAGACCCATCGTAAATGAAATCATTTACATCACTTTCTTCGGATTTTATAAAATTAAAATTTTCCTCTTTTTCTTCTTTGACAGCCGAAACTCCGTAGCTAAAACAACTGCTTATACTTATGACGCTCATAAGAATAATTAAAAATTTTTTCATATTGACTCCCTTAATAAAGTGTATTTGTTTTTTGTTACTAAATAAAATCTTTGAAATTTTTATTGTATTCTATTATACTATATTTCCGGATTTTATTAAACATAAGTTAGGAGTAATACAATTTGAACAGTATTGAAAATTTGATTGAGAAAGCTTTGAAAGTAAGAAATTCCGCATACACACCTTATTCTCATTTTAAGGTCGGAGCGGCACTTTTGACAAAAACAGGAGAAATTTATGAAGGATGCAATATAGAATGTGCTTCTTACCCTGTCTGTAATTGTGCTGAGAGAACCGCTCTCTTTAAAGCGGTTTCTGAAGGCTTTAAAGAATTTGAAGCTATAGCGGTTGTAGGAGGGAAAGAAGGTGAAGAAATAACTGAGTATTGCCCTCCTTGCGGAGTGTGCAGGCAAGCATTAAGAGAATTTTGTTCAGATACAAATGCTTTTAAAATAATACTTGCTAAAAGTTGTACTGACTTTAAAGTCTTTACTTTAAATGATTTGCTCCCGGAAAGCTTTGGACCAAATCATATTTAATTATACCTTTAATTTATAAAGTTATCTATATAGGAGGAATTAAAATTGGATTTAGAAAATAAATGTAATAAAATAAGAAAAGATATACTCTTGGAAATAGGGAATTTAGGAGTAGGGCATATAGGAGGATCTCTTTCTATGGTTGCTTTACTTGTAACTCTTTACTATAAGCATATGAATATAGACCCCAAAAATCCTCAAATGGAAGGAAGAGACAGACTAATTGTTTCAAAAGGGCATAGCGGTCCTGCAGTTTATGCTGTTTTGGCAGACAAAGGGTACTTTCCTTCGGAGTGGCTTAAAACTTTAAATAAACCCGGAACAAATTTACCTAGTCATTGCGACATGAACAGAACTCCCGGAATAGACATGACTACAGGTTCACTCGGGCAGGGCTTTTCATGTGCAGTCGGAGCAGCACTTGCTTCTAAAATAAAAAAAGATAATGCAACTATTTATACAGTCATAGGGGATGGGGAATCTCAGGAAGGTCAAATATGGGAAGCTGCTATGTTTGCTGCTCACCATAAACTTTCAAACATAATTGCATTTACAGACTATAATAAATTGCAGCTCGACGGATATACTTCGGAAATATGTGAAATTGAGCCTTTAGATAAAAAATGGGAATCGTTTGGCTGGAATGTTATTGAAGTTAAAAACGGAAATATTTGCAGTGAAATTGATGAAGCTATATGTAATGCAAAGAAAAGTAATTTACCAACAATGATAATTTTAAACACGACTAAAGGGTATGGAATAAGTTTTGCAGAAAATGCAGGTATTAAAAATCATAGCATGAATATAACAAATGAAATGGTTGAAGAAGGATTAAAAGAATTAGGGGGAAATTTTTAATGGAAATGCGGGAACTGTTTGCAACTGAAATTCAAAAATATATGGAAAAAGATGAAAAAATAGTAATAATAAATGCTGACCTTGCTAAGCCAAATGGTATGGGGGAAATAAATAAAATTTTCCCTGAAAGAGTATTTAATGCAGGAATAGCAGAGCAAAACATGGCATCTATGGCAGCTGGTATGAGTAGCTATGGTTTAACTCCTTTTATATGTACATTTACTCCGTTTGCAACAAGAAGAATTTGCGATCAAATAGCAATATCTATTTGTTATGCAAATCAAAATGTTAAAATAATAGGAACTGACCCGGGTATAAGTGCAGAATTTAACGGCGGAACACATATGAGTGTTGAGGACATAGGAGTTCTTAGAAGTATTCCAAATATTGTTATTTGCGAGCCTGCGGACAATAATGAGCTTAAAAAACTTTTACCTCAAATTATAAATTATAAAGGTCCTGTTTACATAAGAATGTTTAGAAAAACAACAGAAGATGTTTTTAAAGATTCAGATGAATTCAATTTGTTTAAAGCAAAAAAAATAAAAGAAGGAAAAGACATAAGCATTTTTTGCACTGGAATAATGGTGAATGAAACTTTAAAAGCAAATGAAATTTTAAAAAAAGAGTCCATAGATGCAGAAATCATAAATATACACACAATCAAACCTATTGACGAAGAATCAGTTATAAATTCTGTATCTAAAACCAAATGTGCTTTAACAGTTGAGAATCATAATGTCATAGGAGGGCTTGGATCAGCAATTTCGGAAGTGATTTGTGAAAATTGCCCCGCTATTTTAAAAAGAGTCGGAATAAATGATGTTTTTGGTCAAGTTGGAAAAATGCCTTATTTGAAAGAAGTTTATAAAATGAAAGCAGAAGATATTGCACAAAAAGCTAAAGAAGTTTTGCAAAGAAAATAAACTATTAAAAAAGGATGCCGATTTAAGGCATCTTTATTTATTGTTCTGAGATTTTATTTCTTCCGAAGAATGTGTTGTATTGTTGTCGGGTATTTCTTTAGTTTCTTTTTTGTCGTCCATTTTTTCACCTTCCATTTGAATTTTAATTGATTTGTGGTAAGCTGATGTAAATATAGTATTCCTATTTAACATTTATATATTCATATGTTTTTATTTAAAATATATTAATATTTGAAAAAAGTAAGGATTGACATTTTAATATAAAGTGGTATAATTAAAGCAAACAAATCATTAAAGGAGTTTTAAAATGAAAAAATTCAAAAATAAAATTATGCCAGTTGTACTTTCTGTTGGAATTATTGGCTCATCAGTAGTATCAACAATGCCTAAAGCTTCTGGTGTGAATGTTAATGTTGAATACAGAACCAGAAGATATGAAATTAGTGAAAACATGATACCCCCAGTCGCAGCTTGCTGTGGTGCAGCTGCAATTTTAGCAGTATCGGGAGTTTGTATAGCTGCAAATTGTATTTACGTTCTTTTAAATGAATTTCAAAATAATATTTCAAGATTGGAAGAAAAAACATTTGGAAAGTATAATTTAAAAGACAATGTCTATACACAAAAACAACGTAACATAAATTGGACATTTATAGCATGTTTACAAGGATTATATAAAATGCGTGGACACAATATTTCTCAAGACAAAATTTATAAAAAACTGTTTGGCTCAAGTCCATATGATTCAAAAGGATATTGTTTCAAAGATATGCCATATGGTCCAAATAGAAATTTCATAAAATCAGCAAACAGTATATTCCCAGGATGGAACTTTACACAAACAATCATTCATACCAATAAATCAGCAGATGATGAAAATAAAATTCACTCATTAATGAAGAAATTAAAGAGAATTTATAACTGTGTACATAATTTTGCAATTGTAGACAGCTTTCAAGGATATATCAAGAAAAATGGCCATGATATAATAAATTACTCAAATGTTGTTGATATTAGTGATAATTATATTACATTGGAAAATCCATCAACTGGAAGAACTCGTACAGAAAGTTTATATAATTTCTGCAAACGTTATTATGATCCTACTGTAAAAGGAATACTTGATTTTTATAATGAGATTAGAATTTTTTACTTAACAGCAAACAATTATAGTTACTACAACAGATCAATGGAAGAATATAATCTTTATAATTAAAATAAAGTCTTGAATATATGAATTTAAACCTTCTATATATTCAAGACTTATCTAATTTATCTCTTATTAGAGAATTTTGTATTCTAAACATTCGTTATCAAATTTTAAATCTCCATTTTCATCGCGATTACCATCTCCTGTCATAAACCACCAACCGCAAAATCTGCATCCATGATAGTCTTCCGGATTGGATACGTATTCTGTCCATGTTCTACCGCATTTTTTACACGTGAATAAACATAATTTGCTGTCTTCTTCCGTATCCATAGGTTTTGCTCCGCCTGAAACAGCGTCAAGTTTTTCATTTTTCAATTCTTCCATAATAACACCTCCTTTCTTCTTATTCAAATATAACATATGGTTTTATTTTTGTCAATATAAAATGTGAAATTTTACCATAAAATTATAACATTGGAAAATCCATTTTATCTCTTATTAGAGAATTTTGTATTCTAAACATTCGTTATCAAATTTTAAATCTCAATTTTTATCGCGATTACCATCTCCTTCAAACAACCAACCGCAAAATCTGCATCCACGATAGTCTTCAGGATGGGATACGTATTCTATCCGTCTTCTACCGCATTTTTTACACGTGAATAAACGTAATTTTCTGTCTTCTTCCGTAGCTATAGATTTTGCTCCACCTGAAACAGCGTCAAGTTCTTCATTTTTCAATTCTTCCATAACAGCACCTCCTTTCTTATTCAAATATAATATATAATTTTATTTTTGTCAATATAAAATGTGAGATTTTACCATAAAATTATAACGAAGAATAAAAAATCAACTAAAAACAGAGGCTTTTAAACCTCTGCTTTTTATTTGTAAACAAATTATTAAATTAAAAAATTCTATTTCTTCCTGCGATCGCTCTCGAAAGTGTCATTTCATCAGCATATTCGAGAGTTGCTCCTATAGGAATACCATATGCAAGTCGGGTTATTTTAATATTTGAGTTCCCAAGTAATTTTGAAATGTACATAGAAGTTGCTTCACCTTCTACAGTTGGATTTGTTGCCATTATAATTTCAGATATATTACTTGATTTAATTCTTTCTAAAAGCTCAAAAATTTTTATATCATCAGGAGTAACACCGTTTAAAGGGGAGATTACTCCATGAAGAACATGGTAAAGACCGTTAAATTCATTTGTACGTTCTATTGCTTCTATGTCTTTCGAGTCTTCAACAACACATATAATAGAATTGTCTCGAGAACTATTTGAGCAAATATCACATACTTCTTTGTCTGTAAAACTCATACATATCTTGCAATATTTAACATGTTTTTGAGCTTCTAAAATTGCATTTGCAAAACTTTGAGCTTCATCTTGAGACATCCCTAAAACATGGTATGCAAGTTTTCTTGCGGATTTTTTACCTATACCAGGTAATTTTTCGAAATGTTCCGCTAATTTTATAAGATTAACGCTACTTTCGTATTTCCACATATTAAAACATTCCAGGTAAATTCATTTTTCCGGAAATATTTTGAAGCACTTCGTCTTTTTCATTAGAAGCTTTCTTTATAGCTTCATTTGCCGCAGCTATTATCATATCGGAAAGCATTTCTATATCTTCAGGGTCAACCACTTCTGGTTTGATGTCTATTTTTTTGATTTCAAATTTTCCATTGACAACGACTTTAACAGCCTCTCCACCGGAAGTTGCTTCATATTCCTTATTTTCAAGTTCCGCTGAACTCTTTTCCATTTCATCTTGAGCTTGTTTAGCTTTCATCATAATTTCTTGCATGTTTGGCATACCATTTGATTTTGGTAATCTTACTTTCATTTTAATTCATTCCTCCTGATCTATTA